>JAQBNU010000159.1 GCA_028288365.1 Chitinophagaceae bacterium
AGCAAAAGAACTTGAACGATTTGTGATTGAATTTTCCTGGAAGTCGTCGAAGATCGAGGGAAATACCTACACCCTCCTCGACACTGAGCGTCTCATTCGCGACGGCGTTGAGGCGGCGGGTCATACGGAAGACGAAGCAACGATGATTTTAAATCACAAGAAAGCATTCCAATATATTCTCTCCACAAAAGGTGCGCGCGATTTTACTGACAAGCGATTTATAGAAGACGTGCATAGCGTTCTTATCGAGGGGCTCGGCGTGTCTCGTGGATTTAGGAAAGCGAGTGTAGGGATTACCGGGTCCTCATATCGCCCGCTCGACATCCCCGCACAGCTTGAGGAAGCAACCGAAGATCTTTGCAATGCCGTACGGGCGCTCTCCGACCCTTATTCGCAGGCGCTTCTCATGCTTGTGGGCATAAGCTACATTCAGCCGTTTGAAGACGGCAACAAGCGTACTGCACGGCTCATCGCGAATGCTATGCTCATTGCGAATGAAAAGGCACCACTTTCGTATCGAAATGTTGACGAAACCCTTTACCGTGAGAGCATGCTGACGTTTTACGAACAGCTCTCTATCGTTCCCATGAAAAGGATTTTTGCCGACCAGTACCTCTTTTCTAGTGAACAGTATTTACAGAGTTGATCCTATAGCAGCAAAACCTAACCTTAAGAATTCAAGGCCCTTGTTTGACAACTAGGACAAATCTACTACAATACTTAGGTTCTTACTTTGGAGGTTCAAATGGTTATTTTCAGCAAGGAATTGCGCGAGGCAATCGGCGGCTTTCTTTCCGGAGAAGAGCATTCGGACCGCGCGTTCGAAGCTCTCAACGACGAAGACGATGAATTTGTTCTCACGTTCCTTCGCGGAAGCGTCGTTCCGATGGGCTGGGTGAAAATTCGCAGGCATTTCGATGGACTCGACGAGGATCAACTGATTCTTGCAGCCGAAGAATTGTTGAAGATTTCATATCGTGAGGAAACCCTTCAGGGCCTTCTCAGTCGATGTCGGGATGAGATTGCCCAGAAGAAGCAAGATAATTTTACCTAGCAAAGACCGATTCTTTGCCTCAAGACCCCGCCCAACCAGCGGGGTCTTTCTTGACGTATCCGGCCCTTACAGGTAGTTTTATAGATAACGCGAGTACGGCGCTCTTTTACAATGTTGTTTTGCCCACAGGGGTGAAACTGACGAGTAAAAGGCGCTGCGCGGCAAAACAATCATCCGATTGTTCCTGAAAGGGATCCGTTCAGCGCCTTTTACGGTAGCTACGGTGGCAGCAATTATTTATCGGTAGTACTACTAGTCAACTTACACATATATGGCAGCAGCAGCATTCGATCGCACAAAGCCGCACATGAACGTAGGAACCATCGGTCACGTTGACCATGGAAAGACCACGCTCACAGCAGCAATTCTTAACGTTCTCAACCTCAACAAGGAAGCTGGTTACTCAGCTCGCGCTGAGGCTGTGGACGCAATTGACAACGCGCCTGAAGAAAAGGCTCGTGGTATTACAATTGCACTCCACCACTCAGAGTACGAGAGCCCAAACCGCCACTACGCTCACATTGATGCTCCAGGTCACGCCGACTACATCAAGAACATGATTACCGGTGCCGCACAGATGGACGGCGCAGTACTCGTGGTTGCAGCAACTGACGGCGCGATGCCTCAGACCCGCGAGCACATCCTTCTTGCAAAGCAGGTTGGTGTGCCAAAGCTCATCATCTTCCTCAACAAGGTAGACATGGTGGACGATCAGGACATGGTTGACCTCGTTGAAGAGGAAATCCGCGAACTCCTCACCAAGCAGGGCTTCGATGGCGCAACTACGCCAGTTATCAAGGGTTCTGGCCTCAAAGCACTTGAGGCAAAGGACAAGGATGACTCTTGGGCCCTTAAGGTAAAGGAGCTCGTGGACACTATGGACACGTACTTCGAACAGCCTGAGCGCGACCTCGACAAGCCATTCCTCATGCCTATCGAGGACATTTTCTCGATCGAAGGACGCGGAACGGTTATCACCGGACGCATCGAGCGCGGAATCATCAAGGTTGGTGAGGAAGTCGAAATCGTCGGACTTCAGCCAACTGCGAAGACTACCGTTACTGGTATCGAAATGTTCAACAAGCAGCTCCAGGAGGGAATGGCTGGCGACAACGCTGGTATTCTTCTTCGCGGAACGAAGAAAGAGGACGTGCACCGTGGCCAGGTTCTTGCAAAGACAGGAACTGTTACGCCTCACACTGACTTCGAAGCAGAGGTATACATCCTCTCTAAGGACGAAGGTGGACGCCACACGCCGTTCTTCTCAGGATACAAGCCTCAGTTCTACGTTCGTACTACGGACGTTACAGGTGAGGTGACCCTTCCAGATGGAAAGGAGATGGTTATGCCAGGAGACACTGTTACCTTCAAGGTAAAGCTCACGGCACCTATCGCTCTTGAGGACAACACTCGCTTCTCAGTTCGCGAAGGCGGCAAGACTGTGGGAGCAGGCGTCGTTACGAAGATCGTCGCCTAATACTCCGCTTAATACCCTTGCAATTACTTACTCGTATGGCTACCACACCAACTACAAAAGCCCCGTCTAAAGCTGTCACAAAGCGTGCAGCTAAGACAGCTGAACCGGCCGCTGAGCCAAAGCTCCGCATCCGCGTGCGTGCCTACGAACACAAGATCCTCGACCTCTCGGTCAAATCGATCATGGATACGGCTAATCGCTTCGATGCGAAGATAGTCGGTCCTGTACCGCTTCCAACCGAGATAAAGCGATGGACCGTGAACCGTTCGACGTTCGTCCACAAGGACGCTCGCGAGCAGTTCGAGATGCGCATACATAAGCGTCTTATCGATATTCTTTCACCAAGTCCGAAAGTCATCGAAGCGCTTACGAACCTCAATCTTCCTTCGGGAGTCACGATTGATGTCAAAATGGTTTAACTCAGGGGAAACCAAGGCCTAATACCAAGAAAAACCGCCCACTATGTGGGCGGTTTTTCTTTACATATCTTTCAGATTTTCTTTATGAATCTCTTACCGAAACATGAACATATGCTTGCTACATTCACTAAGCTGACGGCCAGGTGGCGGGATCAAGCCTGATAACTTTAGTTCCGAGAGTTCAATTCTCTCCGCCAGCTAAGAATATGTTCGTATTGTATTGACGCTAAATAAATACTCAGATATCATTGTAATTGTCAGGCTTGATCCGCTACTATGTGGGACTAGAGGGTAAAAACCGCCGAAAGGCGGCTTTTACTTTTCACTAACGCTTCACTACTGAGAACGTATAGTTCGCTCAACCTCTTGGAGACAATCCTCCACCAACGAGGGCCATGGACCTACGTCCTGAGCCGGTAAGAGGTACGGAGTAATCCGCCCCAAGAAACTGAACGGGCGGGTTTCCGCTTTACTCAGAATCTTCTACTGAGTTTAGATAAAGTTCAATGTCCCAGGGATAAGGATTTTCAAGTGTCATACTTTCCACGCCACTTTCTTCTGGCCAGTAACTAATTAAATAACCCTCAAAAGGTCCAAGACCTCCTTTAAACCCAGCGGACAGTATTAATTTAGGCATATGTAACTGCTATTTATATTAATATTAATTTAACCTCAAACTCGCTAAGAATATTAATAGAATCGTAGCACCGGTAGTGGTAGCGGTCATATTTGCATTTCTGGATAGGGTTCTGTATAGTGCTTGAAACGCTACGTACCAGCTGATTCTAACGAATTGCTGAGACCTATGGCCGGAAACGCCCGAAAGGGCGCTACGCGCTATAGAGGCGCGTTTTCCTTTTTACTACACATGAAATTCATCCTCGCTAAGAAAGACCGCATGACCCAAGTCTTCACCGAAGACGGGCGTGTTTGGGCTGGTACCGTACTTAAGACTTCACCTATCACGGTGACGCAGATTAAGGAGGCTACAGGTAAGGACGGATACACCGCTGTTCAGGTTGGTTTCACTGACCAGAAGCCGGAACGCCTTTCAAAGGCTGTCCTCGGACACCTTAAGGCAGCGGGCGACAAGGCTTTCCAGACTATCCTTGAATTCCGCCTTGAAGATTCTGCTGACCTCAGCGGATACGAAGTTGGAAAGGAAATCGGTCTCGATACCTTCGCTGTCGGCGATGGCGTTACTATCGCTGGTACTTCAAAGGGTCACGGCTTTGCTGGCGTCGTTAAGCGTCATGGATTCCACGGCGGACGCCGCTCACACGGTCAGAAGCACTCAGAGCGCGAGCCAGGTTCTATCGGTGGCGGTGGTCGCGCAGGTGGTCGCGTTGCTAAG
>JAQBNU010000016.1 GCA_028288365.1 Chitinophagaceae bacterium
TAATAAAAACAGACTGAGTGAATGATGGTATTCATTGAGCCATGGGAAATGTGGCCATAAAAATTGAAACGCCAATCCATCCTTTCTCGAAATAAAAAATGCGGCACTTAAAATATAGAGTACATAATAAATGTAGGTTCTCTCTTTAATCGAAAAATAAAGAATCAAATTATAAACAGCCATGAGAAACAAAATCCCATAGATCAAGCCAAGGAATAAATATCCTTTGGTATGAGTTTCTATATAATTTTTTTCATTGACTACAATGAATGAAAGTTCTGTATGCTGCTTATAATATAAATGAACGTATACATCTACAGGAGCCGACTTGTCTAATGGCAATTCAAAAGCCAGCGTCCTCATGTCTATGGATCTGGTTTGGAAATCCAATTGTTGACCCGTATGATAAGCATTGTAACTTCCATCTGGACGAACAATGTATACCAATAGATCATCGGAATGCAAAGGTAATTGAAGTATCCAGTTTGTTTCTTTGTCTGCTTCGTTGAGCAAAGAAAACTTGAACCAATAATAAGTATCTGGTTTCAGTTTGGAACCATAAGGCAAAGCATTGATCTTCTTTTGAAAGTCAATCGTGCTTATCTCAGCAAAGCCCAGCTTGCCTGATGTATCTTCTATACTCTTAAGTTGTGCTCTGGAAATCAAAACGTCTTCAAAGTTATTTTTCATTTTCACTGGACCTGAAGCATAAGTCAAGTGTGAAAAGGCAAAAATAGTGCATGCTGAAAACAGAAGGATAGTCTGAAAGCGTTTGAACGAAAGAATGAATCTCATCATTTACAATAGTATTAGTTTATCCAATCCAACAATGGCTAGTATATAATTCTATAAGATATTAAATAAAGGTTATAATAAGAAAAAAAATACCTATCAATGCTTTGTAGGTAACAGATGACTGCCATTTAGTAGAAAAAGTTTACTAATGAAAACAAAAAAGGGTCTGAAATAATCCAAACCCTTTAAATATCATTTAGTAAAAGACGCTTGCTATTAATCTACCAGAAGAAATTGCTTTGACAATTTATCGATCAAGACCGTAAAATCACCTGGTTCTGTGATCCATTGATTGTTGGAATCAACAAAGCTCAAATCTTTGCGGTGCAATTTAAATTGTACCACTCTACTCTCTCCTGCTTTCAGATTAATTTTCTGGAAACCTTTCAATCGTTTTACTGAAGGTGTAATGCTCGCAAATTCATCTCTTGTATAAAGCTGCACCACTTCTTTCCCTTCTTTGCTACCGCTATTCGTAATCTTAATGCTGACTGTTAAAGTATCATTGCCTTTCAACTGTTCTGTACTAAGCTGAAGATCTGTATAGCTAAACGAGGTATAACTCAAACCCGATCCAAATGGATAAAGGAAGTCAACACCCAGGTATTGTCCTGGACTCACATCTTCTGTTGACTTGTAGTCATAGGTATTTAGAGCATTGGGATATTTAGGATAAGAGAATGGAAGTTTCCCACTTGGATTGACATCGCCATATAAAACATCTACAATGGCTCTTCCTCCTTCGTTGCCTGGCAGATATGCCATGAGAATACCTGATGCCAAAGGTTCTATTTCCGTAATGAGACGAGGTCTGTCGAATGCCATGACAAAAAATATTGGTTTACCAGTTTTCGATAAAGCTTTTACGAAATCCTGTTGTGCTCTGTCCAGATTCAAATCATGAATATCTCCATCTTTTTCCGTACCAGGCTTTTCCGCGAGGCAAACTATGATATAATCTACGTTTGCTGCCTGTTTCACAGCTTCTGCCGTATTCACATCTTTATCGTATGTAGTTCCTTCTACATAGACCACATGATCCGCCCCTATTTTTGTTTGCAATGCTTGGTAAACTGTTTGCTTGTCTTTAGGATTATACTTTGGTTCTAATCCTTGCCATGTGTGTGTCCATGCACCGTTCAATGGGGTAAGTGAATTCGCCGCAGCTCCTGTCAACAATACTTTTTTGCTTTTAGCAAGAGGCAAAAGACCATCTTTGTTTTTTAACAGGGTGAGTGCTTCTGCTGCTGCTTGAAAATTGATTTGTTTAAATTCTTCTGATCCGAATTTTTTATAGGATGCTTTTTCGTAGTAAGGTTGTTTGAATAAACCTAATCTGTATTTCACACGCAGGATACGTCTCACCGCATCATCCATACGACTCGTTGGTATTTTACCTTCTTTTACTAACTCTATCAATAGCTTGGTAAAGTCAACTTCCAGCGGTACCATACTCATATCTATCCCAGCATTAATAGCCAATGCTATCGCTTCCTTATAGGTTGCAGCTACACGATGTC
Source organism: Chitinophagaceae bacterium (assembly GCA_028288365.1). Classification (GTDB taxonomy): domain Bacteria; phylum Bacteroidota; class Bacteroidia; order Cytophagales; family Cytophagaceae; genus JACMQM01. The sequence continues at coordinate 2,316 of JAQBNU010000016.1, forward strand.
TCTTCGTTAGAAAAATTATATCTTCCCAATCTGTCACTGCAAAACCGTCAAACTTTAATTCTTGTTTTAGTATTTCGGTTATGATATGGTAATCGATATGAACGGGTTTACCATTGATCTCACCTGAGTTCACCATGACAGTCATCGCACCATTTTCAACGGCTTTAGCAAAAGGCAATAAGTAATACTCTCTCAAGATTCGTTCAGGTAATAAGATCGGAGTACGATCTTTCCCAGAGTACGAAGCACTGTAACCCATATAGTGTTTCAAGCAAGCAGCAACTTTCTCCGGATTAGAAATATCTTTTCCCTGATAACCTTTTATAGTAGCTTCTCCCATGGCAGAAACCAAATAAGGATCTTCACCAAATGTTTCAAAGAAACGAGCCCATAAGGGTTGTCTTCCCAAATCTAAAACCGGTGAGAAATTCCATGGAATAGCAGAAGCTCTGACTTCATATGCAGTAACAGCTCCAGCTTGCTCTATCAGCGAGGGATTCCAGGTAGCTGCTTGCGCAAGTTCCTGAGGGAATAAAGTCGCTCCTACTGTATAGTTAGCACCGTGTATCGCATCAATTCCGTAAAGTACTGGAATTTTCAAACGTGTTTTTTGCGTAGCAACAGTTTGAATTTTCTGTATAAGTTCATACCAGTTATCTCTGGTAAGCGCATAACTTCCGGTATTCAAAATAGACCCAACATGATACTTCAATAAGGCAGTATCTAATTTTGCCGGATCAATTTTCATTTCTTTTTTATCATCAAAAAATTTACCTTGACACACATAGTCCAGTGTCAATTGAGTCATCTGTCCTGCTTTTTCCTCAATAGTCATCGAGGCCAATAACGCATCGATTTTTTTTTCTATTTCTTCTTTACTCGTTTGGGCTTTTAAAGAAGAAATTGAAAGGAATAGCAATACAAACAGGATCGCTAGATGGCTGCCGAGTTTATTCATTTTTTTATATTATAAGACAATGATGATTAAAGCTCTCAACAAGCTTAATCTTATTATGGTTGGTATGGCTGATTATGAGTAAACGTAATATGGTCGATGCCTATCTTCACAGATGGTCCAGGAAGTGCTGGAGCGGTTGATAATAATACCAACTGAACACCCTTGACTTTTTGTGGATTAGGAACCGTTGATGAGCCTGCCGCAAGATCTGAATACTTATAAGAAAATAATTTCCATCCTGTCCAACTAGGTTTGAAATTTATACTTCTATTAATATCTCCATTTGCCCCTTCTTCAATCACGGTCACTTGCAGCCAGGTATAAGGAGTATTTGTTCCACATACCATGATATTGAAGTACACTTTGTCAGGGTCTGCATAAAGTGGGAAATATTTACCATACTTAAAATCTGAACTATCTGCCATGATCAACAAGTTATTGATATATGCAGTAATCGTAGGATCAGCCCAGGGTATACCCGACATAATTAAATAATTATCACCATCTGGTTTAGGATAAGTATTATCTGTATTGATGATATTTGGATAGTCAGAAGGCCAGCCATAAGGTGCTGCCCAACCTATTGTATAATGGTTCGGAGGACCACCATCGTAGTGTCTCTTATTTACAACAAAATTAGTAACCAAAACATCTGTGGGATAATCTGATATTCTTTTACCCGTAATAGCAATAGGTGTTATAGTTTCTACAAGAGTTGGAGAATTTTTAAATGTTAAAGTAGCTGTAACATTTTCAACTGTAAAAGATGGAACAACATCAGCCGTACCTGTCCACAAACTGTTGTCAATAGAAATGTTTTTACTGATTCCTGTAATAGTTTTCACTGCATGACTGGTCGCACCTGTAATGGTGATGGTCCAAACCGCGTCGTTTTGAAATTGCGCCGTAAAGTAAATTTGTCCCCCAGTTGCAAAATTAACACTCGATGTATTCACAGCAAACGGTTGTGTCACTGTTACAGGTCCATAAATACCCACCAAATCTGGACCTAGCTGTTCTGTTTTTTTGCACGATGCAATAAATAGAATAGTAAATACGAGAACACCAATGATTTTTTTCATAAGATTTCTGTTTAGAAATTCATATTAAACATGATCAAGAACTGATTCATGGAGAAGTTTCTCAAACTGTTGTGACTATCGGTATAGGTAAAGATGTGATCTTGCACTGTGATATACGTATTGGAACTAAATCTGTATTTCAATCCAAAGGCAAGCATCGATTGATTGATGTTTATATTAGCAGTGTTGGCATTGTTGAAATTGATGATGTCATTGTATTTGTTTCGAATAGCAATGAACTCGTTTCCTTTTGCATTCAAAATTTTCCAACCGGCTATGACATCCAGTTTATTTAAGATCTCAATTTCTAAGCCAAGATCAATCAACAAACTTTTAAGATCTACTTTCTCTAACGAATCTCCACCACGTTTAGTTTGTTCAAAACGAGCTCCTGTTGTTACAATAAGCTTCTTCTTCCATCCAATGAATTTATGAATATGGAAATCAGCACCACCTTTCAATACCAAGAAGTTTCTTTTTTGTGCAGATCCTTCACCACTAATTTCTGTTAAGTACGCAGCATTTACATTGGCCATAATCTTTTGAGCCGAATCTTTGTATTGAATATCCACATTCACTCCTTGACGATTAGGAGTTGCTTTACCGTACGCTTGTGAATTATTCAAGGTAGGATCATAACTCATCAGTTGACTTCTGATGGCCTGATTATAAACCGCTGTATCTTTTACTAAATCAAAAATCGTTGCTGTCCTGTGAACAGGATTCAAAGGATCATTTCCATAAATGGGAAACGCAGAAGGTGTGTTGGCAAAATTGACACGTTTTGTTTGTGCAGCAGAACTGAAAAATTGAGGATCAACATAGCTATATCCTGCGCCAAATAATAAGTTGGCAGGCTTCACATGCAATTTAACAGCTGCATCTATAAAAGACCCGTCTTTAGTAGCTCGGTTTTCATATCCTTTAAATATCATTTGAGAATATCCACCTTCTCCTACAAACCTAAACATCGTTTGTGAATTGTTCCAAAGTGTATAATCCAGTTGAAGAGACATCACAGGATTGCTTATTACACTGTCTATATTGGCAGTTTTGCCTACTTCAAACAAGTTGACATAGTTACCAATCAATTTCATCTTCTCTGTACTCGTCAAGGTGACACGTCCACCAGCATGAAACAAAGCTGCTGGAGAAGTCGCTATGTAATTCTCTGGTCTATTTCTTACAAAGAAGGCATCTACACGCATGGAGTCAATTTTGCTTTCTTTAAAAGCCAAGGAGAAATTAGTAGCCGCACCTTGTTGCCACCAGGAGTTTCCTCTGTTGCTCAAGTTTTCATAGTTGGTGTAATCGCGTCTGAAGTCACTGAATATTCTTCCTTCGTTAATGGTACCTTCTGCGTTATTATTAAAAAACGTATACGGTGACATTTGCAAATACAAATCCCCTACTTGGTAGCTCACGTATTTTCCAATCAATCCTTTGATGTATAATTGTCTCAACAACAAGGTTGATCCTGGACCTGCATAAAAGCTACCAATATCGCTGCGCATACGAATGATGGCCTGTACTTCAGTTCTTTTATCGGGATTGATATTGATTCCTAAATCTACCAACACGTGTCCTCTGGATACATTGTCTGCATTCAACGTATCGTTATTGCCCAATCGAGTATTTTGTTGTAAGGCCCTTCCGTAAGCGCCAAACTTCACTTTATCACTGTCCTGAGCAAACGCTGCACGACCGATGACTAGCACAAAAAACAAAAGTATAAATCTATTACCCATTGTATGTATATTTTTCTTTGTAATCATTTTAGAAGAGCATTTTTAATTCTACAGTAGCCTCTGAACCACTAAATTTTTCCTGCGAAAAGTTTTTGTCTTCGAAGGTGAACCAACGTTGTCTGAAGTACAAGGTAGTAGACTGACTAAAGGAATAATCAAAGCCATAACCTATTGCCGTTCCCACTTGATTTCTTGGCTTACCGGTTACTACATCCAAGTCAGTAAATTGATTTCCTTTTACATACTCCAATCCACCATAAAAGGCCAACATCAAATCCGGTACGATGTTGTAATAAACATCCATTTCATGGTACTGAGCTCTGATATAGGCTTTATCATCGAATACAGGTACTGCAGATAATGAGCTTTGCACAGAAGAAAATGTTCCTAAATAGAACACGTAGAAGTCACGATCAAAAATTTTGCTTTTGTATTTTCCTTGAATATCTAAGGAATTGAAAAACCTTTTGTTTGCAGGAGTACCGTCCGCATTTCTTTCTGTAATATGTACCGTTTCAGACACACTGCGGTAATACAAGTTTGCTCTGTTCATCGGACCAAAAGTACTGGTACCAACTAAAGGATAATAGTTCGGTAGACGTGACCATACCAGGTTGTTTACACGATGATTAAAGTACAAGATGTTGCTACTATCCAGCTTTTGGATTTCGGCAGAGATTTGTGTACCTGTTGTAAAAGTAAACTTGCCCAGCTTGATGGATGTTAAATTGATTGCGGCACCTCTCCTGTTGTTATTCAAATCTCCAACATTTTCCAACGAAGGACCAAAAGGAGGAAGGGCACCACCAGCTCCTACATAGCTGTAGCCTGTATTGACTTGGCTTACCGAGTTATTATTAAAGTTAGCTACGTTACTGGTAAAATACCTACCAATCTGGAAGTAACGCAAAGATATGGGGATACCGATTATTCTTTTAGGAATAGTTAAATCTGCCATTAACGCTGGACTCCATCCTTCTTTAACCGTTGGACTGACATACCTACCTGCTCCGACCTCACCACTAAACGTAAATCCTTTATACCCGAAAAAATATTCAGAAGTATAAATGTTCCATTGTATGTCTGCCTTATTAATATTTACACTGTCCGAATGTTGGTAGGAATTGAATGTATTTAAACTGATGTAATTTCCACTTTTAAAATTCTTCTTGATACGAGCACCCATATTCGACATCGGTCTTGTATAGTTGAGACGAGCAACACCAGCATTAAAAAAGGTCTTACCATAAAAAAAATCAACGTTTGAATTGATGCTAGGGATAAATCCGTTCATCGCATATCCTTTGAATGCCTGTGTTCCGTATCGTTGATCTTGGTTGATTGTTCCACTGTAATAATAACTGGAGTACCTTGTTTTCACATTTCCACCCGCACCCGGATCCCATGGTCTTCTTTCAAAAACACTATAGCGTTGGAAGTTGATGTTTGCTCCAAAAGTAAAAGGAGTAATGGTTAGGAACTCGATACCACCTGCTTTCATATTGAAAGTACCCAATTTGGTTTTGAAGCTACCTCTTAGTACTACAGTAAAATACTGTGTTGCTGGTCCGTCTTTTCCATAACCTGGGCCTTGGTATACAAAGAACGGGCTAGCTGCGCTGATGTCCGCACCAAAACTGGTATTGGGCGTCATGTTGCCATTAAAATACAACATCAAAATAGGATCTTGCTGACCGTCTCCCACTCGCAACACTTCATTCGGAGTATTGCCGTAACTGTGGCTCATATGGCGGTTGTAAAAATAGCCACGGTAAAAACCACCTACCGTCAAGCCATTTAAATAATTTTTAAATAAAGGCTGAACAACAGGATTAGAAATTCCTTCATCAGTTTTTTCAGCAGAAAATAAATTCCCTACACGGGGAAGTTTCTTAAGCGGAACTTTTTTAAATGACATCGCAGGACTCGACTGACTGTCGTCGCTCTGCCCGAAAACAGAGCTCCCCAGCGAAGTCATAAGACCCAGAGACAACATAAAAAACCATTTCCTATGGATTCTTTTATACATTCTATAATCCTTACGTAGTAATTATTAATTTATTTTTTCTGATAGACACGTACATAATCTACGAACATGTATTTAGGGAACGTCGTCGATTCATCCGGCGGTCCAGGCCATTGGCCACCAATTGCTAAATTCAAAATCATATGGAACCGTTGATCAAAGGGCCATTTGTGCGGTTCAAGATCTTTTGGTGTTTTGGTTGCATACAACGAATCATCGATGTACCAACGAATTTCATTGGGTTCCCATTCCACTGAAAAAAGATGGAATTGTGTAGACAAGTCTCCCGTACGCATGTCGCAATCCGTACCGGTGTGTTTGTTATTGGGCCATGCATCTCCATAGTGCAATGTACCTACTAGCGTTTTGGGTTTGGAACCGATGCTTTCCATGATATCGATCTCTCCGCTTTGTGGCCAAGAACCATATGCCCAATCGGTAGGTAACATCCAGATAGCCGGCCAAACTCCTTGTTGTACGGGAGTTTTCGCTCTAATATCAAAACGACCGTATGTCCAGTCTGCTTTGCCCTTTGTTCTTAAACGCGCAGAGGTATAAAATTTCCCTTTATAGTTTTGCTGTGCCGCTTTGATAACTAAGAAATCATCTTTGATGTATGAGTTCCCTTTAGAAGCGGTATAAAATTGCAATTCGTTGTTTCCACCTCCATCGCCATTTACTTCATGGCTCCATTTGGTGGTGTCAATATCTGGACCGTTGAATTCATCTGTCCATACAAGCTGCCATCCTTCTCTATCTATTGATCGTTTATATCCATTGTTTTCAGTACCTGTTTCATCCAACTCTATATTTTCCGACATCGGAGTATACAAGTCAGGTTGAGCCACCATGCTAACCCTTGCACATTGCGTAAAGAGAAGACATGAAAAGACAAGACAAGGTATGAGAAGTACATTATTCATCTTCCTACTTTTTCTTTTTAACATATTTGATTTCATCCAAGAACAAAGTACCCTCGGGTAATGTGAAATATAAAAGTGTGTTCACTCGTTTGAGTTCACCTGGTTTTAGCCTGATTGAATATTTTTTCCAATTTTCTCCAACTTCTAAAAAGGTTTCGCTGAATTTTGCCACTTCAAATCCTCCGCCACCACCAACTCCAATTTCTTGTATCAAGTAAACATCTTGATTTTTCCCTGGTATAGCTTTCGCATAAAATTCCAATTTATCGTACATCGATAAATCAGGCAATACAGTTTTTTCATCTAATGAAACATTCCATGCACCCATGAACTGAACGTGTAATCCTCTCCAAGCTTCGACACCTGGATTAACAGTGATCTTGATACACTTATCTCCTTTATATGGTTGTTCTTTCCATGCGTCTTCAAGGATCAAACTCTTTCCGTCTTTCTCTCCCATAAAGCCGCTAGGTATACCATGAATCCAAGAATCAGCATATACATAGTACTCATCTGATTCTTGATTGATTTTATAAGTAAAGGCCAACAAAAATAACAGAATCAATACTATTCCTATTTGAGTTAATCCTTTATAAAAAAAACGATACGATTTATTCATGTGTGTTTTTTTAAGAGGCAGCGGATAAAAGCTAGCGGAATAAATTCCGCTAGCCTACTTTGCAAAATAAATCAGTGATTATCTAACTACTAATTTCTGGCTCTTAGCAGGAGCGCCATCAATAGTGTAAACGACTGAATAAATACCTTTCTTAAGTGTAGAAACATCAAATGAAGTATTGATACTGTTTGTTTGTTCTTGCATGATCACTTTTACTTCCTGACCTAACATGTCTACCAAAGCAACTTTTACATTTGAAACAGAATTCAATTCTCCTGAGATCGTAGTCATTCCAGTTGTTGGATTAGGGAACAAGTTTGCTTGAGCAATCGCTGTGCTA
>JAQBNU010000051.1 GCA_028288365.1 Chitinophagaceae bacterium
CCTATACCGATAGTCATCCGATCGTTTTACAAAGCATTAAACGCCTGAGAGATCGACACGGTAAATTTGCTGGAGTGGTCGTAGACATTTGTTACGATCATTTCCTCGCCAAAAACTGGAAGACTTATTCTTCTGTAGAATTATGGGAATACGTCAATGCCTGTTACGCGCTGATGTTAAAGCATAAAGAAGAATTGCCGCCACGCATACAGGAAATGCTTCCTTACATGGTTAGAGGAAACTGGCTGTATAATTATCGTACGCTTGAAGGTATAGACAGAGTGTTTAAAGGAATGGCGAGAAGAACACAATTCGATTCCAACATGTCGTCTGCCATGAAAGACCTTTGGACAGATTATGCTGCTTATGAAGAAGAGTTTCATGAATTTTTTCCGCAGATCAGAGCATACGTTCAATCGTTGCTGGACTCTCCTGATTTTTATCCGGGAAGTTGAATAGTATATAGAATTTTTGAATTCTTAATGAATAGGTTAAAGTGAGTTGGGTTTGTTGTATTGGATAGCACGCTAATCTTATTTGTCAGATAATTTGGGCGTGTTCCCGTCATTCAAACATCGATGTGATTAACTATTATTGATGGCGGGACCGGGCTATCCGCTTCAAGTCCTCACTCCGCTGCGCTACGTTCCGGGCTTTCCGCTTCTATCCCTCACACTACTAACTATTCAAAAATCGGACAAGTCCCGTAGGGACATCATCTCTGTAAATCATGGATAGCACACGATCATCAGTCCCTTTAGGGACGACATCACGTAGTACTTAATCACCACTTTGTTTTTCAATCCAAGGAAATGTCGTCCCTAAAGGGACTCTATATCTTTGCGTTTTATTTTCTACAGAGATATGGTCCCTACGGGACTGCTCTTTTGTACCTCGGAGGTTCTCCGTCGGACTTCGGAAGTACTCTTTTGTACCTCGGAGGTTTTCCGTTGGACTTCGGAAGTACTCTTTTGTACCTCGGAGGTTCTCCGTTGGACTTCGGAAGTACTCTTTTGTACCTCGGAGGTTCTCCGTTGGACTTCGGAAGTACTCTTTTGTACCTAAGAGGTCCTCCGTTGGACTTCAGAAGTACGATCATGTTTTTAGGAAAGAAGGCGGGACTTTAACCTTTATTAAAAGGAGAATTGTGCTGATGCAGTCGAATGGCCTTGAAGGAATAAAAAATACTGATTACAATAATGAGCACCGCAATGATAACCATGACCGGGTAGTGACGCAGAAATAAACAGGCGTCATACAAACCGTGCAAGGCAATGGCACCCAGCAAACCGATCCATTGGGGATAGTTTTTATGAGAAAATTTGGACAGTCCTACATAGTAACCCATCACCACAGCGAAACTGGCATGTCCCGGTACGGCAGTAAACATGCGGTGTATACCAGTGCTTAATACGCCCTGATCATGGTATAGGTAAAGGAAGTTTTCTACGGTGGCAAATCCCATGGAGACCATGACGCTGTAAGTAATGCCATCAAAGGGTTCATCAAAATCCTTTTTTGGATAGGCATAATAGCGTAGCACTAAAAATTTTGAAGCTTCTTCGCTGAAAGCTACGGCTATGAAAGCATAATAAAGTTGATCCAGATCCGGAGCATCGTTGGTATGGTCAATGTGGAGCAGGTATTTAATTCCTTTGGTAATCAGCATCGCAGGGATAATGCTCATCACACCCAATAGAAAGGAAATGATCAGGAGTTTTTTAGGCTCCGGATCATGTTTGTCTTGGTAATAAATAAAGAAGCAAATGGCTAAGCCAGGAGCTAAAGCCAGGAGAAATATGTCCATTTAACGTATTAAGCTAATTCTCTTAAGTCAACAGGTACCAACCTTGATACGCCTTGCTCGATCATTGTAATCCCGTAAATCACATCTGTACTTGACATTGTACGTTTGTTGTGTGTTACAATGATGAATTGAGACTCACCCGAGAACTTGCGAATGATGTTATTGAATTTATCAATGTTCACGTCATCCAATGGTGCATCCACCTCATCAAAGATACAGAATGGAGCCGGTTTCAAAAGATAAATAGAGAAAAGTAAAGAGATGGCGGTCAAAGTTTTTTCTCCACCCGACAATTGATTGATGGTCAATGGACGTTTACCTTTTGGCTGAGCAATGATTTCAATTTCGGAATCCAATGGGTTATTCGGATCTACCAGTTTCAAATCGCATTTGTCTTCTTCGGTGAAGAGTGAACGGAAGACATTTTTGAAGTTCTCACGGATTTGTTCAAAAGCAGAGAAGAAGGTGTCTTTGGCCACATCGTCAATTTCAGAAATGGTGCTCAATAGAGATTCTTTGGCTTTCACCAAATCTTCTTTTTGTGCACCGATGAAATCGCCTCTTTCCTTGATCTCTTGGTAAGCTTCCATAGCCATAGGATTGATTGGTCCCATTCTTTCCATGGAAGATTTGATCTTCACTACTTTTTCCTGTAGCTCTTCTAACGTTCCTAATGGTTTATCTTCTGCTTCTTGTTGATTCAATAACTCGTCCAGGTCTGTGTCAAATTCTACAGCCAGTCTTTCTTTGAGAGAAGTCAAGCCCAAACGTGTTTCTGTCAACTTCGTCTGTGTAGCAGAAAGGTATTCATCTGTCTCGTCTCGTTTTCTCCTGATCTCTCTGATCTCACTGTCGATGCCGTCTGTCTGACTGCGTAATCCATAGTAAGACCTTTCTGCTTCTTGCAAACCGGCTTCGATCAATTCTTTTTCTTTGTACAGTGCTACCAGTTCATCTTCGTTGACATCTGTTCTTTGCAGCAATTCCTGTATTTCATTTTTAATGCGATCGGCTTCTTTGGTATTGTTGTCAATACGTTCTTTGCTTTGATCAAACGACGCTTGCTTGAAACTGATTTCCTGTTCCTGACTGCTCAGTTTGTTTTGTTGCTGATGGAAAACAATGTTTTCCTGGTTGAAGATGGAAGACTTGTTAGACAAGATTTCATTTTGCTCTTGCAAAGCTTCATTCATGTAAACCAGTTTTTCTTCCAGTGCTTCCAGGTTACTTTTTTCTTCGGAAGACAACGGTTGTTTTTGTGTGATGTCTTCTTCCAACTTGCCGATGCGTTCCAACATCTCTTCACGCTTCATGCTGTTGTTCGACAACATGGACGCCAGTTGTTCTTTCTTCGACGTGACCGCTACCATTTCCTGGTTGATCAGGTTGATTTCTGTCTGTAGATTATCGATCTCAGACTTGCGTGTCGATGCTTTTAGTCGATGAAATTCTTTTTGTTGTGTATCGAGTTTAACCCTTACTTCTTCGATTTGTTGAGTCAGTTGTTTGATGTCTACTTCCAACTTCTCCAAATTCTTCGCACGACCGATACGCTTTCCTTCAAACAAACCTACTGAACCTCCTGAAATAGAAAATTCACGTTTGCTGATTTTACCGTTTACTGTAATAAGTACCACATCGCTTTGATCCGGAAGGTTTTCCTGATTCTCTGTAACGATGTATACGTTGTTCAATAAAAACTCTGCGAGGTGTCTGTATTCTTTGTCTACATCTACGATGTCCAATGCATAAATCGCATTGCTGACATTTTTCTTCACTTCTGGTTTGAACGATTCAAATTTATTCAGGATGAAGAAATTGGCTTTTCCTTTCGCTGCATCGCTCAACAAATTTACAGCTTGGTAGGCATGACTTTCTTGTTCTACAATGTAGTAGTTCATGAAAGACTCCAAATAATTTTCTATCGAAAGTCTGTATTTCTCATCACACGTAATGACATCGGACAGCAGGGGAGCGTTCTTACCCCAACTCGCATTCTTCTTTAAGAATTTAATGGCTTCAGGAAAACCTTCCAGGTTTTCTACCATGGATTTGGTCAGGCTGAATTCATTTTGTTTCGCATCCAACGAGCGGTTGAATTGCGTCAACAATTCTTTGCTCGCATCGATTTCTTTCTCCAGTTCGCTGATGCGGGTTTGAATTTTATTTTCTTCCGCTTCGATTAGCGCCAACACCGTCGCTTTCTCTGCTAAGCGTGCGTTGACTTCATCGATCTTCGTTTCAAAATCCTGTAAGCTGGCTTCTTGTTGAGAAGAATCGGAGGCTGTTTTTTCCAACTCTTGTTTTAACGTACTCAGTTGGATTTGATTGATCTCAATGGTTTTGTTCAGGTTGAAGACTTCTTCCTGTTTGCGCTTGAATTGGTTGTTGATGACGGTTGCTTCTTCCTGCAATTGTTGGTACTGTGATTTTTGATCTTCGTACTCTTGTTTCAATTGTTGTACACGAACTTCCGTTTCGGCCAACATTTTTTCGGCACTTTCCTTTTCACGGGTAATGGAATCGATAGCAAACCCTGCTCTGTTGTTGTGTTCTCTGTCTTGCTCCAGTTCATGGTTTAGTTTTTCACTGGCACGGTTTAGGTAACTTAAACGTTCGTTCTTGATCGTCTTTTCACTTTCGTATTTTCTGATCTTGTCGACGTGTTCGTTCAATGCTTTTTGTCTGCTGGACAATACCTTTTCCTGGTCTACTTGTTGCAGCTTGGTGCTTTCGATCGAACTTTCTTTTTCGTTGATGTTGGCACTCAATTGCAATTTCAAATCACTCTTTTGTTCGACCTCTTGTTGCAGGTGAATCAAGTCTTTGCGTTGTGTAGATACACTGACTTTAGCGAGGTCAAGGCTGATCTGTTTGTATTCGTCTTTTGCCTGAAAATATTTTTCAGTTTGCTTGGCTTGTTTTTCCAGACTGCGCATGTTCTTGTTTATTTCAAACAACAAGTCTTCTACGCGTTCTAAATCTTTATCGGTATCGGAAAGTTTATTTAAACTTTCTTTTTTACGCACTTTGTATTTTGAAATTCCTGCGGCTTCTTCAAACAGTTCGCGACGGGAATTGTTTTTGTCGTTCAGGATATCTTCCACCATCTTCAACTCAATGATGGCATAGCTATCAGAACCGATACCCGTATCGAGGAATAAATTGGTGATGTCCTTAAGACGACAGGTGACATTATTCAACAGGTATTCGCTTTCACCGGATCTATAGTAGCGACGTGAAATAGTGACCTGAGAATATTCGGTAGGAAGAATATTTTTGGTGTTGTTGAAGGTCAAAGAGACCTCAGCCATTTGAGAAGGTTTACGGTTACGGGTACCGTTAAAAATTACATTCTCCATTTTATCAGAACGAAGGGCACGTGTTTTTTGCTCACCCAATACCCAACGTATGGCATCTACAATATTTGATTTTCCACAACCATTAGGTCCTACAATACCAGTGATTCCTTCATCAAAGTGTACCACTACTTTGTCTCCAAAACTCTTAAACCCTTTGATTTCTAATTTGCTTAATTGCATAACCTTCCTTTCAAAATAATGACCAAACGAAAGCCGGATTCCGGACTTCATGCTCCTACAAGACTATAAAGATAGGAGGTATGGGACTTATTCACAGTTTAAGGAAGGCGAACTTTTCAACAGGCTATCAACAGTTGAATTTGTCTGTCTTTGACTAAAATCGAACCTGAAGAAAGCGTTTAGTACTTCCGAAATTTTTCAGAAGAAGTATTAAGATTGCTGTAGGAAGGGATTCGAATCCATTGATTAGCAAATAAAAAAGGTCCTGTTTAGAGCAGGACCTTTTTTTATGGGTATAGATGTCTTATTTAAAAAACGTCTACCACTCTGTACATTCTGTCAAGGAACATAAACTGCTCGCCTTTTTTCTTGCTGGCCAGAATCTGGAAAAGAGGAGATAAGGTAGAGACTGTGATAAAAGCCAGGTCATTGATCTTAATTTCTCCTAATCCGCTGCTGATGAAGTAATTTTGGTAATCTGTAAAGATCACAGAACCAAACTTTACCCATTCATGCTCCTGAACGACAATGCGGTTAAGGAGTGCAAGGGTATTTACGCCTTCATGTACCTGACGCGCATACATGTCGCGAGTGGCCTGCATGGTTTCACGGAAAGAATCAGATTGGTCCTCAGAAGCACCTTTTTCCTGGTTGGCACTTTCCTGAGCGTCTTCCATTGCTTTTTTAGCTCTGGTGACATTTGTTTTCTGTATTTCGATACACTTATTGAGAAGTGCTCTTTTTAGCTTTAATTTCTCTTCTTTGGAAATCAATAACTCCTGATTTTTCTTAGGAGCAGGCATGTCAAAGGAAACCTCGTTGCTGGGAACGGGTCTCATGGGTACCTTTTTCCTTGGAAGATCCTTCATGGGTCTTGTGGGCCTTGCTGGATCAGGTACTTTTTTGACTACTTCCTTTACCGGCTTTACCGCTTTGACTTTTACCGGTGCTTCTACCTTTACTTTCGCTGAGGTAGTTTTTCCAGTGTTCAAAGGTGCTTTTTTGCTTTCAGCGGGTTTAGCAGACACTTTTTTGGTTGCAACAGGCTTACTTACAGTAACGGTCTTTTTAGCAGCTGTTTTAGTTCCTTTAGCAGGTATTTTTGCTTTAGGACTTACTTTAGCCTTAGGAGCCACTTTAACGGTCTTTTTAGCTGCAGCAGGTTTTGCTTTGGCTGTTGTCTTCGTTTTGACTTTCGCTTGTGATTTAGGCGTTACTTTAGCTTTACTAGCAACTTTAGGTTTAGGAGAGCTTTTGCTTGTTTTTTTTGCAACGGGTTTAGCGGCCACTTTTTTGGCTTTTACTGTCTTTCCTTTTGCAGCAGGTCCTTTTTTTGCCGGAACCGCCTTTTTTGCGGTTGAGGACTTAGCTTTTTTCACTATTTTGGCCATTTTTTTAAAAAATTTCCTTGTTTACAATCAATCCCCCGTTTTCTTCTTTTACAAGAGTAAAAGGGTCATTCTCAATGACAAAAAAACCATCCAAATCTAGATAATTTATTCTATTACTCAAATTAATAGCAGAAAATATTCCTAAAGTGGTCTCAATCATACATCCTATCATGGTCTGTAAGCCTTGTTTTTGAGCTCCCTGTAAAATGGCTAAACCATTATAATAGCCCCCCGCTTTCATCATTTTCATGTTGATGCCGTGGCACAACTCAGTGAGTAAGTCAAAGTTAGGATTGTCCGTGATAGATTCATCAAGTATGATAGGAATTGGGGATATCTTTTTGAGTTTTTTGTATTCATTCACACAGCTTTCTGGCAGAGGTTGTTCCATAAATTCGATCCGGTCAGAAGAAATCTCTTCGAGAAAGCGTACGACTTCCTTTTCATCATTCCACGTTTCATTGCCATCTATTCTTACAGGACCTTCATAATGGAGTAGTGTTTGCCTGACCATGTCAATGGCTGTTTCCTTATTGACCTTGATTTTTAGGCTTTTAAATCGGGTCAGCTGATGTTGTGCAATGAAAGTACCGATCTGGTCAGTGGCCATGATTGGTAAGGTATACGATGTATAGACTTGCGCATCAGGTTCGTTAATACCTAATAAGTGACTCACGGTCAATTGATGTTGTGTACAAAATAAATGTACATGTGCCGTTTCCAGTCCGTTTTTTAAAGCATTGGCAATGGGTAATGTTCTGATAAATGCTGCAAACTCTTTGGGATGCAATAGACTGTTTTGCAGCAGTAGGTTTTTTACTGCTGCAAACTGTTGATGCAAGAGTTCGGCGGTTTCTCCGTAACGTACGTTAGGTGCTACTTCCCCAAGCCCCTGATGTTCTCCTGAACGGATGGTTATTAAGAGGTTGTGTTTAGACGAACTCGTGTTGCGTGCTATTTTCCATTCGTACAATAGCTTAAGATGTAGGTCTGCAATTTCCCAGGTAATCATGCCATAATTTTTCTTCGAATTAACAGCTTTTATTTAGTTTTTTATTAGTTTTGTGCAAATGAAAATGGGGAAAATTTTATTATCACTATCGTGTTGTTTACTCTTGTTCGATGCAGCTATAGGGCAGGATGTACAACTTTCACAGTATTACAATGCTCCTTTATATCTTAATCCAGGTTTCACAGGTACAGGTGATAACACTAGAGTAGGTATGAATTACCGTACACAGTGGAGAGGCATTGACAAGCCTTTTAATACGGTGAGCCTTTGGGCTGATCACAACATTGAATCCTATAATAGTGGCATTGGCTTGATGTATTTTCGAGATGAACAAGGCAGCAGTCGTTTGACAACCAATGAAGTGGATCTGTTGTATTCATACTCGATCAATGTCAGTGACAATTGGGTGATCAAACCGGGTCTTCAGGGAGGTATAGTAGCACGCGATGCCAATTATGCATCCTTACTTTTTGCCGATCAATTATCTGCAAATGGAGCGACGGGAGGAGCGACTTCTGATCCGTTAGCAGGTACGGCAAAGACAAAAGTATACGGAGACTTTTCTGCAGGTGGTATTGCCTTCAATGACAATGCTTGGTTTGGACTTTCTTTTAATCACATCAACCGACCTAACCAGGCTTTTTTCGCTGGAGATTACCTGCCTTTACCCGTGAAGTTTTCAGCACAGGGTGGTTATAAGTTTTATTTGTCAGGTGGTGGTGTTTCTAAATACAAGAACTATAAAAACTCAGATCCTGAAATCAGTATAACACCTACATTTTTGTTTAAACAACAAGGTGTCTACAATCAATTGGACATCGGTGCATATCTTACCTATGAACCTTTAATGGTTGGACTGTGGTACCGTGGTTTACCGGTTGACAAACACGCTACCGGATTGGCCGGTAACGAAGCACTTGTGTTTATGCTGGGTGGGTATTATGAAGGATTTACGTTAGGATATAGTTATGACTATACCATTTCTCAATTGAAAGGTGCGGGAAGTGTTCATGAACTTTCTTTGATTTATGAATTCAAACCGATCAAGTATAAAAAAGCGAGAGGCAAAAGTGCTCCTTGTCCTAAATTCAATAGAAGATATCAGTAGCCTATACATCATAGAATAAAAAAAGAGAGCAGCTTGCTCTCTTTTTTTATTTCAAGGCATTTAACGGCTGTTCTATCTATATCTATCCTTAATTTTTGTTTCCTTCCCTAAAAATCGCTTTTTTTAAGTTGAATATTTCTGTACATGAAGGTAAAGTACTTTTTGTTGTTCCTCGTTTTAGTAACAACTCTTTTGGAGTGTACGAATACTCATGCTCAGGATATTGTTGATTTAAAAGAGCAGTACGATAAGGGAATAGCATCCTACAACAGCGGTAATTATGCTGCCGCGATTTCTGTATTGGAAGAAATTTTACCGGAAGTAGAAAAAGTATACCAGGACACCGCTTCCTATTTTAATTTACTGAATACGCTTGGAGATGCCTGTGTGCAGCAAGAAGCTTTTCCTAAAGCCAAACTATATTTCTATAAAGCATGGAAGGAATACGGCAACATGCGCAAAGCGAAATATTTGGAATATGGATTGTTCTCAGCGGTATCTTTAGGCAATATCTATCAAGCCGCACATGCAGAAGATTCGGCTTTTTATTTTTACCAAAAGTCCATCGTAGAATGGGACCGCTGGCAAGGTGAG
>JAQBNU010000063.1 GCA_028288365.1 Chitinophagaceae bacterium
GCAAAGGCATCAAAAGTAGCGAGTGCAAATCGCGATCCCATGGAATAACCCACCAATGAAAAACGATTGATCTTTTGTATAGCGAAGAAATCTGCCATGATAGCGGACCAGTCTTCTTTCTCTAAGGGTTGAGTTTTGTTGTGCCAGAAACTTTGTCCGTGGTAAAAAAGATCGAAGGAATAAATGGTGTATTTACTACCGTACAACGTTTCCAGTTCGCGGTACACATCATGGTCCTGACCATAACCGTGAAAACAAAGCAGCACGCTTGAGCCTTTACCATATTGTCTGTAGTGCAGACAGGCTTTATCGGTTTCAAGAGATAGATGTTTCACAGGAGTTCATCGTTAGGGACAGTAAAAGGTAGCTTTCAAAAAACAGAAAAACAAACTTCCACCAGATCATCCTTTGATTAAAAAATTGTAAAACCAATAAACAGCCTTTTCATAATGTTCAATTGATTATTTTGTATCTACCCTAAAGAGCAAACATGTATATTTTATTACAATCGTAAAGTATGGTGCGGCTGGCGTCCACGAAAAGAGCGAATTGTGACAGACATCGTTTGGAATTAACTACGCATAGTCAGCCAATACTATAATGTCTGTTACAATTGGTTTTGGTGGCTCCCTTTTCTTTTGTTTCTTTTCTTTTGGGTGAGCAAAAGAAAAGAAAAAGGCTCGTATGAAAAACAAGCCCATCATAACATAAAAAGAAAGCCCCAACAAACATAAAGTTTATTGGGTCTTTCAATATAAAGCAAATGAATGCAATTCAGAACTAGTCGTTCTTCTTGCTCATTCTTGTACGCTCGTTTTCATCCAAGTAGATTTTTCTCATACGGATGCTTTTTGGAGTAACTTCTACGTATTCGTCTTTTTGAATGTATTCCAATGATTCTTCCAAAGAGAACTGGACTTTGGGAACGATACGCGCATTGTCGTCTGTACCGGAAGCACGCATGTTGGTCAGTTTCTTTTCACGGATGGTATTTACCGTTAAGTCATTGCCACGTGTATGTTCACCGATTACCTGACCCATGTATACTTCTTCACCTGGCTCAACAAAGAAGATTCCTCTGTCTTGTAGTTTGTCAATAGAGTAAGCTGTTGTTTTACCAGCATCCATGGAGATCAACGAACCACTGTTTCTTCCTGCTATATTTCCTTTGAATGGTTCGTAACCCATCAAACGGTGTGTCATGACTGCTTCCCCTTGTGATACGGTCAATACGTTGTTACGTAGGCCCATGATACCACGAGAAGGAATTTCAAATTCCAAATGTTGCACGTCACCTTTAGGTTCCATGATTTTCAATTCCCCTCTGCGCATCGTCACCAATTCAATGACTTTACCAGAAAATTCCTGAGGCACATCAACGACCATCAATTCGATCGGTTCGCTTTTTTGTCCGTCTATTTCTTTGTACAATACCTGAGGTTGTCCTACCTGTAATTCGTATCCTTCTCTGCGCATGGTTTCAATCAATACAGACAAGTGCAAAATACCACGACCAAATACTAAGAATTTATCTTCTGTGTCAGTTTCCTGAACTCTCAAGGCCAAGTTTTTCTCGATCTCTTTGTACAAGCGATCACGCAAGTGACGTGATGTTACAAATTTACCTTCTTTACCAAAGAACGGAGAGTTGTTAATCGTAAACAACATACTCATCGTAGGTTCATCTACACTGATACGCTCCAAGGCTTCCGGTTTATCAGCATCAGCGATGGTATCACCGATTTCGAATTCGTCTATACCGATCACCGCACAGATTTCTCCTTGCGGCACTTCAGCCACTTTCACTCTACCCAAGCCTTCAAAGATTTGGAGTTCTTTGATTTTCATTTTCTTGATCGAACCATCAGACTTAATCAATGCGATTTGCTGACCTTCTTTCAAGGTACCACGGAATACTCTTCCGATAGCGATACGTCCAACGAACGCTGAATAATCCAAAGAAGTAATCTGCATTTGTGCAGGACCTTCTAGGAATGGCGCTCTTGGAATGACTTTAATGATGGTATCCAATAAAGGAGTAATGTCAGCCGTTGGTTCTTTCCAGTCGTAACCCATCCATCCTTGTTTGGATGAACCGTATAACGTAGCGAAATCCAATTGATCTTCTGTTGCTCCTAAGTTGAACATCAAGTCAAATACAGACTCATGTACTTCGTCGGGACGACAGTTTTCTTTATCTACTTTATTGATGATCAAGATGGGTTTCAAACCAAGCGCCAACGCTTTGCCCAATACGAAACGAGTTTGAGGCATCGCCCCTTCAAACGCATCTACCAGCAGACATACACCGTCTGCCATTTTCAACACACGTTCTACTTCACCTCCAAAGTCACTGTGACCAGGAGTATCGATGATGTTGATTTTATAATCTTTGTAACGTACAGATACGTTCTTGGAAGTGATGGTAATTCCGCGTTCACGTTCCAGGTCGTTGTTGTCAAGGATCAAGTCCCCAAACTCCTGGTTCTCTCTAAAGATCTTAGAGGCGTGAATAATTTTATCAACCAATGTAGTTTTACCGTGATCGACGTGGGCAATAATGGCTATGTTTCTTATTTCTTGCATGACTGTATAAAATGCGTATCAGGGTGCAAAGTTACTAATTACAAACCTAAATAGAGTCATATAAAAGAAAATAAGTGCTAAAAATCCTATCTTTGCACTAAAATCTACCAATTGATGGCTTCTGAATTCAAAAGATATACGGTTACATCGGCTTTACCTTATGCCAATGGCCCTGTTCACATCGGTCATTTGGCCGGCGTATATGTCCCAGCGGACATCTATGTAAGATACTTACGCTCTACGGGAAAGGATGTGCTTTTCATCGGTGGTTCAGACGAACACGGGGTACCCATTACCATCCGGGCAAAAAAAGAAGGTGTCACCCCTCAGCAGGTGGTGGATAAATACCATGAACTGATCAAAAAATCATTCGCTGATCTGGGCATCTCCTTTGACATTTACTCCCGTACATCCAGTAAAATACATGCGGAAACCTCTTCTGCTTTTTTCAAAACATTGTACGACAAGAAAGCTTTCATTGAAAAAACATCCGAGCAATATTTTGACCCGACAGCCAATCAGTTTTTAGCGGACCGCTACATCGTAGGTACTTGTCCTCATTGCGGCAATGAGAATGCTTACGGCGATCAATGTGAAAATTGCGGTTCGACCTTGAGTCCTTCTGAATTAAAGAATCCTAAATCCATGTTGAGCGGTGCACAGCCGATCTTGAAAGATACCAAACACTGGTACCTTCCATTGGATCAATACGAACCATGGTTGAAGCAATGGATTTTGGAAGATCATAAAGACTGGAAGCCCAATGTATACGGTCAATGCAAGTCCTGGATTGATCAGGGTTTACAACCGCGCGCCGTAACCAGAGATTTGGATTGGGGGGTGCCTGTTCCGCTTCCAGATGCAGAAGGAAAAGTATTGTACGTGTGGTTTGATGCACCGATCGGTTACATTTCTGCTACACGCGATTATTTTGCGCAAGGTCCATCAGCCAATCATGCAAAGAACACCTGGGAAACGTATTGGAAAGACAAAGACAGTAAGTTGGTACACTTCATCGGTAAAGACAACATTGTTTTCCACTGCATCATCTTTCCTGCCATGTTGAAAGCAGAAGGCAGTTATATTTTACCCGATCAGGTGCCAGCCAATGAATTCATGAACCTGGAAGGAAATAAAATCTCTACGTCCCGCAACTGGGCCGTATGGTTGCATGAATATTTAGAAGAATTTCCAGGCAAGCAAGATGTGTTGCGCTACGTACTCTGCGCCAATGCACCGGAGACGAAGGACAATGATTTTACCTGGAAAGATTTTCAAAATAGAAACAACAACGAGCTCGTTGCCATTCTAGGAAACTTCATCAACCGTGCAGCGGTGTTGACACAAAAATATTATGACGGTAAAGTTCCTGCGTTGAATGCACTGACATCACAGGATCAGGAGTTCATCGATAAAATAAAATCCTTTCCAACAGAAATCGGAAAGTCCATTGAAGCTTATCGTTTCAGAGAAGCATTGAGCATCTACATAGATCTTGCCCGCACAGGAAATAAATACCTGGCCGATAACGAGCCCTGGAAAATTCAGGCCACCGATCCGGAGCGTGTAAAAACAATCTTGCACCTATCGCTACAACTGGCCGCTAACCTGGCTATTCTGGGTGAACCGTTTATTCCGTTCAGTGCGAAGAAATTATTTGACATGCTGAACTTCACTCCGGTCAACTGGACAGCAGCAGGTTCTTCTACATTATTGAAAGAAGGACATCAGTTGAACAAACCGGAATTGCTGTTTGAAAAACTGGAAGACGATGTCATCGCTAAACAAGTACAAAAATTGGAAGACACGAAAAAAGAAAACGAATACGCTACGTTGACCGTGAAGCCCGCGAAAGAAGCGGTGCAATTTGACGACTTTACAAAAATGGACATTCGTGTCGCCACGATCCTCACCGCAGAGAAAGTAGCGAAGACCAAAAAACTATTAAAGCTTACCCTTGATACAGGTCTCGATCAACGCACTGTGGTGAGTGGTATTGCAGAATACTACGAACCCGAACAAATTATAGGCAAACAAGTATGTTTGCTGGCAAACCTTGCTCCAAGAGACATCAAAGGCATACCATCACAAGGCATGATTTTGATGGCGGAAGATAAGGATGGGAAACTCTCTTTTGTTTCACCGGGTTTTACTGTGGCGAATGGAAGTCAGATCAGTTAAAATCAGTGGACAGTGATTCCCGATGCTTCGGGATCAGTAATCAGAATTTTTTAAACAGAAAACCCTTTGCATCTATCGCGCAAAGGGCTTTCTGTTTTATACTAGCAGGTTGTTCTCATCAAAGAAATAACATTTCGCTAATTGCCGAACTGAGGCGAGCATCACTTGTACCAATAGAAGTTTATCCCGAACACTCACCTCATTTTCAAATAGGCTAAACGAGGGGTTTCTTTCGGCTCTCTCCCGGGTATGTCCCGCCTTTGTCTCGGGTATGTCCCGGGTATGAGCCGATACTACAACTATTATGTTAAATAGAATAATAGCCCGGTAAGCCTATAAAAAAAGGAACCCAACCCGTCCGGTTGAATTCCTTTCTATGATTCTAAGTACTCTTTATGAGCACATGATATGAAATAGCCTTCTTCTGGTCATTGATCCCGAAGCATCGGGAATCACTGTCCACTTCTCTTAATACACCAACAATCCCTGCGCTTTCAAATAATTCAACTCACTCAACTTGGCGTTGAATGCAGCTTGTGACAAACGGAATTGAGAGTCTTCGTAACTTTGTTGTACCATTCGGTATTCGATATAAGTAGAAACGCCCTGTGCAAATCGCTTGGCCGCAATGTCCAGGTTTTCATTGGCTAATTGTACACTTTGTTTTTCCAGTTCTACAATGTCCAGGTTATTTTTAAAACTCAAATACGCTTTGTATAAATTAGCTCTTTCCTGAGATTGCGCAGCTTCCAGTCTGATGTTGTCAGATCGTATTTGTACCAATTGATTTTTAATGGCGGTGTTTGTCGTCAGGTTGTTGAGGATCGTCCAGGAGAAAAGTAACCCCACATTATACCCATAGTTTTCATTGAGTCGCTGCAAGCCAATGTCATTGGTCACTCTCTGATACGTATAATTTCCGGTCACACCTATCTTAGGATAACGATTGCCTTTGAACTCTTTCAGCGCCAGTTTGTCGATTTCAATTGTTTTTTTACTCGCTAAAATACTGTTGTTGCTCATGTTGGTCTTCTCCAATGCTTCTTCAAAATTGGGCTGAGTGTCTACCGTAATCGTATCGGGCACACCAAACTCTACTTCAACAGAACGCTTCAACAGATTATTTAAACCGATGCGCTGATCGTTGAGTAAACTTTGCTGTTGTATGATTTGAGATTGAATGTTGTTGTAATCAATTTGTGTTTGCAACACATCCACTTTAGAACCGTATCCTGTTTTAAATTTCTGATCGGCCAATTTCTTTTGATCTTCACCTAACGACAGAGAAGTCTTTAACGATTTGATGTATTGCTCGATGCTGATCATTTGATAGTAAGCCGTAAGTGCCGTGAGCAAAGTAGTTTCTACAACCACTCTATATTGTATGTTGCTCAACTCTTCGTTTCTGTTCAATTTCTTTTTCGTTGCAAACATCTTCAATCCGTCGAAGAAATACCAGGTACCAATGAGAGAAGGTGCGTAACTGGTATTGGTCAGCGTTTGTCCCGAAACATTCAATGCCGGATCAGAATACTTCAAGGTACTTACCGTTTGACCAATACCTAAAGGTGAGCTGGGACTTCCTGCTGAAACAGAGATTTGCGGCAACATCCCTGTATTACCACCTGATACCGTTCCACCAGTAGACTGGCTGCCTCCAACCAATCCAATGTTGTTGTTGTTCTTGGCTACTTCAATATTATTTTTGGCTATTTCAATGTCGAAGTTATTCTCCATGATCAGTTGAATAACATCTTCCAACTTCATCACGTCCTGGCTTTGGGCCCGAAAACAAATGATGCTTATCAATAAAAATACAATTGTGCTACGCATATAATTTTAAACTATTTTTTCTTTGCTTATAGATGATGTTGATTCTTCTTGTTTGATTTCCCTTGACAAATAACTGTAAAGAGCTGGTATAACAAACAAAGTGAGAATCAAAGAGAAAATGATACCACCAATGATGACAATCCCCATCGACATGCGGCTCTTGGAACCAGCGCCCAAAGCCAAGGCTATAGGCAAGGCACCCAGCGCAGTAGCTAAACTTGTCATGAGGATCGGACGCAAACGAGCCACTGCTGCTTCGCGAATGGCTTCTGGTATTTTCATGCCGTCTTCTTTTAATTGATTGGCAAACTCTACAATCAAAATACCATTCTTTGTTACCAAACCAATCAACATGATGATACCAATCTGGCTGAAAATATTTAATGTTTGATTGAAGTACCACAAAGAAATCAACGCGCCGGCCAAGGCCAACGGCACGGTCAGCATGATCACAAAAGGATCAATGAAACTTTCAAACTGTGCGGCCAGTACCAGGTAAATCAAAACCAAAGCCAGGTAAAAGGCCAACAATACATTGGAAGAACTTTCGGAGAAATCTCTTGCTGCTCCTGTCAGATCGGTAGAAAAGGATTCATCCAGCGTACGGTCTGCAATGCTTTGCATCGCTTTGATACCATCGCCAACGGTTTTACCCGGAGCAAGACCAGCAGATACGGTAGCAGACTTGTAACGGTTGTAGTGATACAATTGCGGAGGACTGCTGAGTTCTTTTACAGTAACTAAGTTGTCCATCTGAATCAATTCTCCGTTGATGTTTTTCACATACATCGATTTCAAATCCATTGGATCGTTTCTGTCTTTGCGATCAACCTGACCAATGACCTGGTATTGTTTACCATTCATGATGAAATAACTGAACCGTTGTCCACTAAGTGCCAGCTGCAGTGTTTGACCAATGTCAATCGCTTCTACTCCCAGGTTTCTTGCTTTCTCCCGATCGATTTCAATTTGTAATTCCGGTTTATTGAATTTAAGATCCACATCAAATACCTGAAACGTAGGGTCTTTGCTGACTTCATCCATGAACTTAGGCAGCGCTGTTTTTAATTTATCAAAGTTTTGTGCCTGAATCACAAACTGCACTGGCAAGCCACCACGTGAACCTCCAGCAGAAATGGTTTGCTGTTGTATCACCAATGTTTTAGCAACAGGAAACCCTTTGGCAACTTTCGTGATGTAATCTGCTATTTCTTGTTGAGAGCGTTTTCTGTCCTTTGGTTCTTTCAACATGATGCGAGCCATACCAGAGTTAACGGCACCTGAGCCAGAAAAGCCCGGAGCGGTAATCAATAAGGCGACTTGCTTTTCAGGTATAGAATCGTCCACAAATTCAGACATGCCCAACATGAACTTATCCATGTAGTCATATGACGTACCTTCCGGTGCTGTGATTGTTAACCGCAGTGCACTGCGGTCATCCAGAGGAGCCAGTTCAGATTTTAGCAAGGAGCCAACAAAGAAAATCAAACCCACACAAACAATAATGATCGCAATACCTTGCCATCTTCTTTGCATGAAATGTTCCAGGTTACGTCTATAAAAATTATTCATGCCAACAAAGAATGGTTCTGTCATGTCATAGAACTTACTTTTCTTAGAACCTTTTCTACCTAGCTTGGCATTGAGCATAGGTGTTAAACTCAACGACACAAAGGCAGAAATCAATACGGCACCGGCAATCACCACTCCGAATTCACGGAACAATCTTCCTACAAAACCTTCCAGAAAAATGAGTGGGAGAAATACCGCAGCCAACGTAATGGAAGTGGAGATAACAGCAAAATAAATTTCGTTAGACCCTTTGATCGCTGCTTCTTTCGGCGACATGCCTTCTTCTATTTTCTTGTAAATGTTTTCAGTAACCACTATACCATCATCCACTACCAAACCCGTCGCCAATACGATAGCGAGCAAGGACAAAATATTGATAGAGTAACCCATGAAATACATGATAAAAAAAGCACCGATCAATGACACTGGAATATCTATCAACGGACGAATAGCAATTACCCAATCGCGGAAGAACAAATAGATGATTATAACCACCAACAGAATAGCGATTAGCAATGTCTCTTCTACTTCTTCTACTGATTGTTTGATAAACTTTGTATTGTCAAGTCCTATGTCAATTTTATAATCCTTAGGAAGATCTTTTTTAATACCATCTAAACGTTTGTAAAACTCATCCGCTATGTCCAAGTAATTGGCACCAGGCTGCGGTACCAAACCCACACCCACCATGGGAATACCAGATTGTCTCAAAATGGTTTCTTCATTCTCCGCACCTAGTTTCGCATAACCAACATCTTTCAACAACACCGTTTGATCTCCGGATGTTTTGATGATCATGTTATTGAAGCTGGCTTCGTCGGTGAAGCGCCCCATGGTTCTTACTGTAAGTTCTGTCTGATTTCCCGCAATTTTTCCGGAAGGTAATTCTACATTTTCCCTTGTGAGTGCCGTGTTGATGTCTACTGGTGTAAGACCAAACGAAGCCAATTTAATCGGATCCATCCAGATGCGCATCGCATATCTTTTTTGTCCCCAAATCTGTACGCTACTGACACCGGATATGGTTTGTAAACGTTCGGCAATGACGTTCTCTGCATAATCACTTACGTCTAGATTGGATCGTGTATTGCTTTGAAGAACCAGTGCGATGATCGCGTCTGAGTTTGCATCTGCCTTAGATACTACCGGTGGTGCATCGATGTCCTGCGGCAACTGACGGGCAGCCTGTCCTACCTTATCTCTTACGTCATTGGCTGCCGCTTCTAAGTTCGCATCCAGGTTAAACTCAACAGTAATAGAACTGGATCCCTGATTACTGGCAGAAGAAATACAACGTATACCTTCTATGCTGTTCAATACTTTTTCTAATGGTTCTGTGATCTGAGATTCGATGACATCTGCATTTGCTCCCGCATAAGAAGTTCGTACCGTAATGATTGGAGGATCGATAGAAGGATACTCACGTACGCCCAGGTATTTGTATCCCATTAATCCAAACAGCACGATGATCAGTGACATCACAATGGATAAAACAGGGCGATTGATGCTTATGGTGGAAAGGCTACTCATATTGATTTTATTGCTTTACAGAACCAATGATTTTAACTGGTGCTTCATTTTTCATTTGCATAAGTCCCGTCGTAATGATCGTGTCTCCTTCTGTGATACCACTTGTGATGACGATTCTGGAATCGGTGCGTGTACCCGGCTCTACTTTGCCTGACATTGCTTTTCCGTTGTGGTAGAAAAACACTTTGTACCCTTTCTGTTCCGGAATTAATCCTTCTGTAGGAATGAGAATACTGTTAGAACTTTCCTTCGTCATTTCTACTTTAACAAATGCACCGGGCAATAATTTATTTTGATGATCAAAACAAAGCGCACGAATCTTTAAGGTGCGAGTTGCCAGATCGATCTTTGGTTCTATCGCAAATACGTTTGCTTTAAATGCACCCTTTATACCTTCGGCGCTAAACGTAAGAGGATCTCCTTTTTTCACCAGGTCCATGTATTTTTCAGGAACAGAAAAATCTATTTTCATTGGAGTCAGTTGTTGTATCGTAGCTACAACAGAAGAAGGAGTCACATAACTTCCTTCACTGATGCTTTTCAATCCAACCACTCCATCGAAAGGTGCTCTTATTTCTGTCTTCTGAAGTTGAGCATGTAATAAGTCACGATCCGATTTATATCCATTGGCTTGATTGAGGGCAATGTCGTAGGCTTCCTGGCTCACTCCATTTATTTCCAACAGATCTTTTTGTCGCTTTGCCATTTGATCGGACAACTTGATTTGCAATTCTATTTTATCCAATTGAGCACGCAGGTCTGCATCGTTAATTTTCACAAGCAGTGTATTTTTCTTTACAAAGGTTCCTTCTGAAAAATAGATCTTCACTACTTTACCTGCCACCTCAGGCATCAATGAAGCGTCTTCATTGGCAAGTGCGGTACCCGTGCTTATGATTTGTTCATTAAACGTTTGTTTCTTCGCAATGAAAACGTTGACTGCACTACTCGGTACACTTCCTCCTTTTGTATTTTTTATTTTGGAAGCATCCGTCCTATTTTCAAAAAACTTAAGTTTGATGAATACCAGTGCTCCGATGATGACCAACACAAGGACTGTTGTTTTAATGCTCTTCATATTTTATCGACTACTTATGGATACTATTTCAAAATCAGTAAAACAAAATGAATTAACCTTACTTTATTTTTTTGTTTTAACACCTATTTATTCAAAAGAAATGTGGTACTACTCCAACGATCGTCTTGCAAATATAAGCGACAAACCGAACTAGTGATTAGTTCCCACAAACGAACTTCCTAAAAATAATACCCATAAAAAAAAGGAATAGAAGAACGGGGGGAATTCATAGATAGAACGGGCACATTCACCTGAAAGCCTGGAAAGCAGGAAGCTTAAAGCAAAAAATCCCGACCCAGTTTCCTGAATCGGGAGAGATAAAAAAAATATCAAAAAATACGAGACTTGAAAACACTTTACAGCTGGTAAATCAGGATAGAGTTAGGTCATCAAATAGCCTGCACTATTTAGCTGTTAACCCTTCTCCATTCAAAAAATTCTGTCAAGCAATTTCAAATAGAAGACTTCAACTCTTTTCATTTTGCTTCCGTACTTTTAATTATTTTTTAAAAAAAATGGCTTATGCACGATAAATCACTAATTTGCAGACGATTTTGAACAATGTTATTTCAAAACAAACCCCTCTCTTTCAACAGAGCATGGCCCTTACGGACGAATTGGTTAAAAAGTGTATCAACAACGAACCCGCTGCACAAAAAGAATTGTACAAGCAGCTGAGTGGAAAGCTTTTTGCCATTTGTTACCGCTACACTAAAAATAAGGCGGAAGCGGAAGACTGGCTTCAGGAGTCTTTCATAAAGATCTTTTCCAATCTCAAATCATTCAAATTTGAAGGCTCCTTTGAGGGCTGGGCCAAACGCATTGCGGTGAATCACATTCTGTCTGATTTCAAGAAAAAGAAAGCATTGAAATTTACAGATGAGCTGGAAGAAAATACGTTAACGATAGAAGCGGAAGCTCCCAGCAATTTTGGTAAGGAAGATTTAATTCGTTTTATTAACTTATTGCCTGAAGGGAAAAAATTAATCTTCAATTTATATGTCATAGAAGGATACTCTCACAAGGAAATCGCTGAAACATTAAACATCAACGAGGGAACCTCCAGGGGACAATTAGCTAAAGCCAGAGAACAATTGATAGAAATTCATACGAAATACAATCGCATCAATGCCGAACAAATATCCTGAAGATATTGACCAATTAGATGACTTCTACAAAAGTCAGCTGGCTGATTTTGAAATCACGCCACCGGATCATTTGTGGGATAAAATCAGTGCAGGCCAGGCAGCAGGTACATCAGCATCTGTGGCAGGAAACAATGCGTCTTCTTCTTTCTTATCCGGTACTACAAAAATTATTGGTTTGAGCGTTGTGACCTGCGGCTTGATCGCTGCCGGTCTTTATTACTTTATCTTCCGCTCTGCAAGCCCTTCTCCTAACGATCACACAGAAGCACCGGCAATAGAGCAATCAGTAGAAAAAACAAACGAGTCCGGCAATACCCATACAACACCTGCGAATTCCAATCCAACAGAAGCAACACATCCGTCTTCTTCTGTACATCCAGGCAATCCACAACAGAACGCTCAAAACGGCCAGTCCAATCCTGCGCAGGAAACATCAACAGAAGGGACACCTGTACTGATCAACACTCCCAAAGAAGAACTAAAAACAGACA
Source organism: Chitinophagaceae bacterium (assembly GCA_028288365.1). Classification (GTDB taxonomy): domain Bacteria; phylum Bacteroidota; class Bacteroidia; order Cytophagales; family Cytophagaceae; genus JACMQM01. The sequence continues at coordinate 12,420 of JAQBNU010000063.1, forward strand.
GCATAGCAGAAATAAAACCTGTTGAAAAACCAAAAGAAAAAGTAAAGTTCAAAGACAAGTATAAAAAAGAGTACCAGGACAGCACGAGTAAACTATTTGTACCGGGTAGTAAATAGTGCTTACTTATTTTTTTTGATGATGTAAATATCTTCCTCTCCTTTTCCACCTTCACGGTTGGAAGAGAAATAACCAATATTTTTTTCCTTGTTCCAATACACCGAGACATCATCCTGAGGTGAATTAATGGGAGCACCTATATTCACAATCATTTCATACTCCCCGTCTTCGTTTTCTGTCGCACTATAGATATCATACCCTCCCATTCCTTCGGGTCTGTTGGAAGAAAAATATAATGTACCATCGCTATGATAAAAAGGATACATGTCGTTGTAAGGCGAATTGACATGAGGTCCAAGGTTGATGGGCTTTGTCCATTTGTGATCAATATTAAAACACACATAAATGTCTGTTCCTCCATAACCACCTTCCATATCCGAAACAAAGAAAAACAATTCTTCATTTTCTTCTACTGCCGGATGTCCGTAGGAATGCGTTGTATCATTGAATACAAATGTTTGCCAGTTGGTCCAGTTGTTATTTTCCCAGAAAGCACTGTACATCTTCAAGGCATTTTTAGAACCGGGATCATTGCTATATGGCTTATCGATACTTCTGGTAAAAAAAATCTTTTTATAATCGCCTGTAAAAGAAGCACAGCATTCGTGGTGAATGCTGTTGATGCGCGTAGAGAAATTACTCACCTGATCAGGATAGAGACTGTCTTTACCGGTTGCCAACAGCAGGTTGTATAAAGGTAATGCGGTATTGCTCGATTTTTTCTTGATCAATGTTTCTTCTCTGTTAGAAGAAAAAACAATTCCACTTTTATAACGCACCGGTGCGACGTCTGAATGGATAGAATTTACTTTAGACAGATTTTCTACTCCATACAACGACAGGTTGCTATTGACAGAAAAAGAATCACAAGAACCAATACATATTTTTTTTCTAACAAACTTATCCGACAACTTCTCGTATTGTATCCTCGCCTCACTGTACTTGCCCTGTTTCTTCAATACTTCTGCATAGTTGATGAGCAGCGAGTCTCCCACCGCTTGAGTGGCAATGACATCCGCATAGATACTTTCTGCTTTATCGTACATCCCCACTTTTCGATAACACTCTGCCAAACGCAATTCACACCCGGCATCTGCTTTATTGCTTCTGATATATTTTTCATATTCAGGAATGGCTTTTGCATAATACCTCACCATGAAATAAGCATTCCCCCTTTCCAAATGTTTGGATACGCTCTGCGCCATGGTGAAATGTGTCACCATCGTCAAGAGCAGCATACTAAAAACACAATACTTTTTCATCAATCGAAAAACAAAGGAGAGACAGTAACTTTTCTTTTTAAAATTCTATCTATTTTTTCTGCAGGCACCAGCTTGATGGATAAGATCAATTCGTGTGTATTACCCATGTAATTGTTAAGCTTGTTGAACGATTGATCGTAAGCATAAGACAATACATATTTATTGGAGGTAGTTCCTAACACCTTGTCGATATTCAATGTAGCCACTACAGAAAATAAGGAAGCTGTTCCGTAGCCCAGACCAAAAGAAAAAAGTTGCTGGTATTGAACCGGAATAATCAACGCGGCATAAGGCTTGAAGTTGCTGGTATACTCTATGCGAAACGAAGGTACGAGTATAACACTGGGAGAAATGTTGCGCGAAGCACCCAACATAAAATGGTAATAATTTTTCAAAGTCGCCTGTTGACTCAGGTAAATACCTGCAGACCGAACGAAGGAAAATCCTGTATAAAAATTTCTCTGTTTATAAAATACACCTCCACCTACTTCAGGTAGGAGTTGTTTGTTGTTTGTTAGCAATAAATCGTTTGGGTCTTTGACTAATAAGCCTCCCAAATTTTCACTTCGCTGCAAGAGTCCCAGTTTTATTCCGAATGAAAGTCTGCCTTGTTCAAAATTGATCTTATACGAAGCATTGACATTGGCATATAGCGATTGCACGGTTGCTGTTGATTCCTGTAGCACATTGATTCCTGCACCCAATCGTTCGTAATTAAAAGGCAGATGTCCGCTTATACCCTGCAATGAAGGCGTGCCGCTTGTATTGAGCCATTGCGTTTTATTGATGACGGAAACGTTGATATGATCTTCTGTGCCCACATAAGCAGGATTATACAATTGTATGGCTTGTTGAAAATTGGTAACAGATAATTGTGTTTGAGCGCGACTTAAAAAAGGTAGCACCACAAGCAGGACGAAGAAGAGCTGTTTTAAAAAAATAGTCATCGTTTGAGGTATAAATTACCTTTATATACTTTGTCCCATTCTTTGACCTTCACTAAATAATAATAGGTACCTACAGGTAGTCCACCACCATCCCACTCATTTTTATAATTTTCATTGTGGTACACGGCCTGGTTCCATACATTAAAAACCGCTACATCTACTGATGGTATTTTTTCTATATTTTTAATGAAAAACGTTTCGTTGTCTCCATCTCCATTGGGTGTGATCAATTCATAAATAATTACATCTTCATCTATTGCCAGCGTGACATTAATTTGTAACGTATCATAGACGCAACTGCCTTCGTGTATGTTCACCTTATATAATCCTACATTACTGGAGTCAATAGCAGGAATAACAATCGCACTGCTATCTACAATACCTTGAGGCGTTGTCCATACGTAACTGACGCCCGACACCGACTGAACCGATAAATTCAATTCTTCTCCTGCATAAATTGGTAAATCATTGGCAATGGAAAATATAGGAATGACAGCGTGTGACTGAACCTGAACATAAAAAGTATCTGCGGCGGGTAGGTAGGAAGTATCCCCATCGTTGTAAGCAATGATCTGGTAAGTATGATTGGAAGGTGGAGCAAAATGATCGGAGATTATTGTGCTGTCCAATAATCTATAATGTACGGGTAAACCAGATGAGTTACTTGCTTGCAACAATAATGTATCTCCGCAATACATCGAAGAATCCGAAGCAGTGATCACAGGCCTGATGCGGTTATCTATTACATGTACCGTGCTACTGGTTATTTGAAAAGAAAGCAGTGGAGCTCCAGGATTGGTAACAATGCAATAATAAAAACCACCATCACCTGATGCTGCACTTTGATTTACTAAAGTATTAGTAGTGCTTCCAGAAAATCTATCGTTATCCACTACATCTCCTCCATTGAAAAAGATATTCTTCCATTGGTATACATTACCCGTCCCTCCCATAGAGACCTGCAGTGTAAAAGGATATAAAACATTTACATAAACATCTGGTGCAGTAGGAGCTCCAGAGCTCTGTGCATTATATACATATTGCAAATTAGGGATGGAAGCATTAGGCACCACATCGTCAAATCCTAAAATATTCTGATCTACATATAAAGTAGTCAAACTCGTGACTGACGAGAGATCTGGAAAATCAGTAAACGAATTATTCGTGATCCAGATATCCGATAGGTTGGGCATGTTGGTAGCAAACACCGCAGGAAAGGCCCCACTAAAATTATTGTTGCTGAGGTTGATGCTTACAATAGAATCAAGACTTCCCATACAGCTCGGCAGATTGCCTGACAGTGTATTACTTTGTAAATAGATGTATTCCAAATCGGAGAGATCACAAAATTCTGTCGGAAGACTTCCTACAAGGTTATTATTATTCAGCGACAATGTTTGTACTCTGTTTCCAACAACGCTAACGCCTTTCCAGGTGTCAACATTCGTTACTAACCAATTGCTATCGTCCAGCCATTGAGCACCATTGGTGCTGTTGTACAAAGCAACCAATGCCAAAGAATCTTGCGGTAAAATGGGAACATGTCCCTGCGCGTATCCTTGAGTTTGCGTTAAAATAAAAAAAGAAAGAAATAAGAACTTCTGAATAAAATTTTTCATTCCGATTTCATGATAAAAGAAAAAAAACTGGATGAGTATTAATAAAATACTTCGGATGCTGGGAAATAGAAAGTTCTTCTGATTCTTTACATCAGAAGAACTTGAGAATTATATTATCGCTTGGCAAAACGATACGGATCATATCCGTTCAATGAAGTAGAGTAATAACCCGTACCATTGTATGGTCTTTTCTCTGAATGATTTTTACAGGTTTCAGAACAAGCTCCGTCTAATGAAGTACCGCAGTTCTCACAAATGGGAACATGAATGTTACATTCCGCATTGGCGCAATTGACCATTCGGTCACTCAAAGTACCGCACACGTAACACGTGGAAATGACTTTAGGATTCACTTTGTTGACATCCACCGCTACACGTCCATCGAATACATAGCACTTGCCTTCAAAATCTTCTCCGCCTGCTTCCATGCCGTATTTGATGATGCCTCCATGCAATTGGTAGACATCTTCAAAGCCCTGTTCCAATAAATACGCACTGGCTTTTTCGCACTTAATGCCACCGGTACAATAGGTCAATATTTTTTTGCCTTTATATTGTTCCAGTTCTTTTATTTTATCCGGAAAGTCTCTGAAGTTTTCAATATCCAGCGTGATCGCATTTTTAAATCTTCCCAACTCGTGTTCATAATCTGAACGAACATCCAGAATGACCACGTCATCCCGGTCTTTCATCGCTTTGAACGCTTGTGGTTCCAGGTGAATACCTGTACGTTCGTTGGGATTGATATGCCCCAAAGACGAATGTACTATTTCAGATTTTACACGGACGTGAAGTTTTTGAAAAGCATGTTCGTGATGCGCTTCCACTTTAAACTCAATAGAAGCAAACATCGGATCGGCTTTCATCTGTTGCATGTACGCTTCTGTAGCTTCTTGAGTACCAGAAACGGTGCCGTTGATTCCTTCTTTTGCGATGATGATGCGACCTCTGAGACCGAGGTCCAAACACAACAGGTGATGTTGTTCTCTATATTGCTCCGGATCATTGATCGAGGTATAGCAATAGTACAGTAAAATATAATACGTCTGTTCCATGTTCTTCCAAAACTTAGTTTCAAGCTAAGTGGTTAAGTGACAATGCTACAAAGTTAAACAATTTGAAACTATTTCTCAATCTCTTTGGCTGGATTTCCAAACAGGGTTTTGCCTGCTTTGACATCGCCTATAACCACCGAACCTGCACCGATTCTGGCATTTTTGCCAATGGTTACTCCCTGTACCACAATGACACCGGCACCTAAGAACACCCCTTGTTCCAATACACAGCCTGCACCAATTTTACTTCCCGCTCCTACCTGAACAAAATCTCCTAGTTTGGCTTCGTATTCTACCAGGCTTTGTGCATTTAAAATACAGTGATTTCCTACTTCTGCAAACGAATTCACCACGACTTCTGCCCCAATATAATTACCATGCCCCAACACCGCTACGTTAGAAATTGTTGCCGAAGCATGAATCGCATTGATCGGCATTACTTTTCTTTTCTCAATGAGCATGTTGACGATGCTTTCTCTTTCCTTATTATTGTCAAGGGCTACAAAGGCATCACATTTCTGACCGATCAATTTCAAAAAACCATCGTTGTCGGTTTCTCCTAAAACAGATACATCGCCAATCTCTGTTTTGTGAAGCGTTTTGTCATCGTCTAAGAAACCATATATCACAACATCGTTGCTTTGAAAAATATCAAATGCTGCTTTGCCCAAACCTCGGGCACCAAAGATCATTACAGGATTCAGTGTTTTCATCTATTTTATTTTTTTCAAAAATACAGCTTTCTTTTAAATATACGTACTACTTCGGAAGATAGAGCACATCTTGTTGATTTGACCAGATCAAGACACCTTTAGCCGTTTTGTAGCGATCACGTGTATCCACCACAACATCTGCCCTCTCTGTCGTTCCCTGCGCACAAGTCAACAACACATATTTTCCTTTCCCTTGTACCTGATCAAATCTTAAATAGTCATACAGTGCATCGTTGCACACCCTTATCTTTTTATTTTTAAAATGCGCAGACAGGTAGTCTCTTGTATTAGAAATTTGTTCTGCATTTCTGACTAAGTTTTTATTCGTCTCATACAATCGCAAACCATTCGCCCAAGTAATAAGCAAAACTATCGTCCCCATGACTAAATAATTCAGGATCGATCTTCTACGAATGAAAAGAGAAAACACTTCCATCCATACCAAGACATAAGGAATGACAAGCCATAACCAGGTACGTTCAAATAACAACACCGGATAGACAAGCAGTAATAACAAAGGGAAACATAAAACCGCCAGAGGAATAAATACTCTTCTTTCATTTTTTATCCACAAGACGGCAACAGCGATGAGTATCCCCAATAAAATACTTCCTCCTAACGCATCTTCGCATCCCGTGATAAAGTTCCATAGCTGCGGTGCATAAATGAACAGAGCCATGTACGGAGTCTCTAAATAGGACACGCGTTGTACAAAAGGATTATTGAGCAAGTGATCAAATCCAGAAAAAATCCATACCGGTGCGTATACAACCAAAGTAAATACAATAGAATACAGAGCTATAGCAAAAGAACGCTTGACGATTTCTTCTTTTTGAATGTACAACGTGTAGAAATAACAGGCATTCAACAGGGCCAAAGGAATTAGGGCAACCGGAACAACGTAGACCGTAAACACATTAAACAAAATCAATAAACGATCGGTATATACATCGTGTTTGATATTCAACAACACGAATAGAATGAACATCAATCCCAATAACTCCAGCTCATATCCTCTCCCCTGCACCGCATACCAAACAAAGGGAGCCGAAGTCATCAAGAGTAACATACCCATCCAAACTATCGGTTCGTTGTATTTTTTTCTTAGGATAACATAAAACAAGACAACCACTCCAACGGCTGACATTATGGAAACCATACGTATCGCCCAGAGAGGTGACAAAAATTGATTCCATACGATGCTACATAAATTGAATGCGATGTGATTATTATTGGAAGGATAATAAGCAGCAGTTACAAACAGCCCTCTGTTCACAAAAAACATCCAGCTGTCCAGTTCATCCAATTGCATAGGAGTGATGGAACTGTAATAAACACCCATACATGAAAACAGACACGAGCCGACTAGCAAAATGTATTTTTCTTTCCGCGATGTATCAATGAATTCGTCGCGCAGAGCATGATAAAGCAAATGAAAAGATTTTTTATACGCACTAAAAAAGTGTCGATCCATAAAATACACATACGTCAAAAAAAGCAAACAGAAAAAAAGTACGATTTTGATTTTCTGCCAGACGAAAAAATTGATGTATTGCTGCAGTATTTCCACGTTGTTATCACCTAAGTTGTAATGATGAGACAACCAATTGAAAAGATCCAACGGAGTATAGAACAGCACGAAAAAATAAGCCGTAAAAATTAAGGCGATGAGTGCTAAGAATAGACCGTTTGTTTTTATATTGTTCATCAAAGAATAACCAAACAATCGAATTTACATCAATGACCTTCAATATCCGACAGATTGTGATATTTTTCTTTCTCCTGATGAGTTTTATCCCTTTTCTATTGATGACGGATTTGTTTCCCTTTATGCGCTTTGCGATGTTTGCAGAAACAGTGAGAGCCATTCCTCAGAAGGAATTCTTTACAGTAGAAGTCCTCAACGCAAGAGGGGGTTCACAATCTTTAAGCGAACGACAAATCGGATTAGACGATAGCCATTTGAATTATCTGGCCAGGAGATATTATTACAACGGACAATTGGATTTTTTCTCAACGGAATTAAAAAAATCAGGACTGCTTAAAGACAACGAAAAGATAACCGTCACGCAAAAAATAATTGTAAATGGAGAGTGGCAAAAACATGTACTGCTGATCAAATGATTACATCCTCATTCCTCACAAGAAGTTTACTCTATGCAGGACTAAGCATTGTCTTATGGATTTTATATTTCCAGTTGTTAGATGTCTCTGCTCTTCTCACCCATGATATTTTATCTTCCAGTAAAGCAAACAAAGGTTGGATTAGCTGGGTCCATGAATTGTATCCAAGATTAGCAGTAGAGAAATTACGCTTCCCTGAATCTTTTTTCCTCACGAAAGCACATCAACTTTTACTTCGTTTTACATGGACGTCGCAAGTGTTACTGACCTACTTTTCATTTTCAGTTTTTCTCTTTCCTCGATTCAAAAAAATATACGCTGGCCTTTTTGACACCTGCATTCAGAATAAATACATTCCTTATATCACGACCTTACTTTACACAAGCTTGTTGCTTGTCGTGTACAACGCCATTATAGAGTTCAACGGCTTGTTATACTTCAGTGCGTTTTACCATCCTGTTGGCATAGGCAAATTGCTACTTCCTTGTTTACCATCACTTGCTATTCTTTGGGTGATATACGGCACCCTGTTGACAAGTATCGCTACCACCATTTTTCTTCCTAAAAAATGGTTCTCTGCTTCCGTAGCTGCTTTGGCTTTTATCTATTACCAACTTATTTTATTTGGATTTGGGAAGTACGACCATGGCTTCAGTACCTTGACATACGCACTATTGGTGTATCCATTTTTTTTATGGAAATCAGAAAAAAAATCTTTCGACACAACCTCTCCTGCATGGAGTCTGGTATTGATTCAATGCTTGATTGCTTTGTCTTATTTTTACTGCGGCATAGAGAAATTATTTACATCAGGAGCAGCGTGGTTTTACAGCGATAACTTAGAGCAACATCTTTTATTACATGATACAGCACTCGGCCTATCTTTGGCCCAACATGAAGTCCTCTGTCGTTGGCTGAGCTTTGGTGTAGTTTGCATGCAATGCAGTTTTATCGTACTTCCTTTTTATAAAAAATCAAGGTATGTACTTTTACCGGCAGGATTTATTTTTCATACCGCAGCATGGCTTCTGCTGGACGCCGGAGGGTGGTTCAATCCGTGGTGGGCGATGTATCTGTTTTTTCTATTTCCTTTACAACCTCAGGAAACAAAATAAAGTCCAGTTTAAGAATCATCGGTAGTTCGCTTAGTAATAATAAAATAAACAAAGGCGTAAAGGAAACTTTATACCTCATCAATGACCCCCAATTGGGAGAAGCGAAAGATAAAAAAGAAGCCATCAACACAATGTAATTGACAACAATCAAATGTTCTAGTGTCCAGCCTTTCCATTTTTTTCTTGATTGGTCGACCACAAAATACGTTGCGATCAAGAGCAATACATAATTTTCAAGCACAGCCAGCCAGGCTATCCAGCCTTTACCGCTATTGACAAACGGACCAAACAATCCGAAGAACAATGCTTTAGGCAAATCCCACACCATTCCCCATTCGTCTTGTTCGAAATGAGTTAGATAAAACACATTTTGTCCCTTTGAAGAAAAAATAGTATCCACGTAATTACTATGTAGCGCATGGTATAGATTGTCTATGGATAAATTAGGATGTATCCAACCGGCTGAAAGTCCAAGGTTAGCCAATACCAAGTAATAGATCACAATACGATGCACCCTGTATTCTCTCAACCATGGGAACGAAGCTACGACCATGCGATGTATGAAGTGTGTGATCATTAAGAAAAATAAAATAGAAAAAACATAATACTTAATGTTCCAAATGATTAACAATCCCAAAAGAAAAATAATCAACTCCAGCACTTCAGGTCTTCTTCTTTCATATACCCACTTCAAATAAAAACTCATGCAAAAGCCAATGCTACCCAGCAATACGGATTCCTTGATCATACCAGAAGACCAGAATACGACGGAAGGAAATAATAAGAAAGCAATAACAACCGCCGTTTTACTGATCGAAAAAATCGATACAATACGATTGGCCAGGTTCCACAATCCTAAAAAAGAAAAGACTGACACGTAAACATTTAACATCCAATAATTATCAATGAGAATGCCTAACGGAACAATCAGTTTCACAAAAAACCATTGGCGTGGAGACTGAGAAAATAATTCCTTAAAGGCCAACTCTTCGCTTCCAATAAAATGATTATGAAAATAGATATCCATGAATTTCGCATTGTCAGAATAGAACAACACTGCAAAACGGGAAACATTGGTATAGGTATTTAGTACATCACCTGATCCGTAATAATAAAGGTATAACGCTCCCATTGCCAATCCTGATAAGACCTTTAATACGAGAGTCGTATAAAACCAGGAATAAAGAGGTTTATCTCTTTCAAATAATTGCTGAACGTATAGATAAAAAAGCAGAAAGCTAATATGTAAAACAATAAGAAGAATCATAGTAAACCCTCTTGTTTAAGTATAACATGTCCGATCTTGCAGGACAAACACTTCTTATAGTTACAATAATTATTATACAATTCCAACATGGCTTGCGTATCTCCAGCTGAAAATGCACGGTGATTATGCCGTTCAAATAACGTGACAACATGATTCTTCTCTGCAGCGAGGACATCGTATACTTCAATAAATACGGCTGTTTCAGACTGTTCTGTATTTTTCTTATAAGCTATGCGAAATGGAATCAAGGCATTGATCAACAAAAGATTGTTCCATTGACGATTTTCTCCGTAAGTAACGCGCGACTCTTTTCCCAGCCGATAATGCGTTTTCCAATATTCACTCGTACTATGACGTTCACGATTTAACTGTCCTATTTCTGTGTCTACTGCCCAGCTCACCAGTCTGCCTTTGGTGTGCAACAAATAAGCCCATTGTGCAAGATGACGTTCAGGAAATCCTGCAGGTCGTAAACCTTTGTATTGCCATTGCATGCGCAGGTTATAAATCTTCTTCAATTGGTATTTGTGCGACAAAAAAAGAAAACGACGTTTCAATTCTTCCGTGTATTCATCCACACTTTCTTCGTCTAAAAAACCCGCTTGCCCAAACAGCAGTGCTTCAAGATCTAATAAAGAAGAGGCTTGCTTCAAAATAATTTTATACGGAATAGAAATAGCTAATTGCTCCATGCACTCGTTATTAATTTTCTTTCCCATGTACCGAGTAGTCAATCGATACAAGGTCTCGTCCCAATCACAATGGCATTGATGATACAAAGATTGCACCTCCGCTACTCTCCTTTCTACACGCTCAATAAGCACCGTATCCAGTTGAGATTGCCAGGTGACTTCCGATACAAGGTGAATTAAATTTCCGCAAGGAATATTCGGTGAAGAAAAAATCTTTTGATCAATGTGCTCAAACCAGGACGCAGACATATAGTCTTTGAGTTGCAAACAAGGAATCACTTCTCCACTCGAACTTTTAACATCTACATCTTTTTCCCAAACCACATGCAAAATCACATTGTTGTACTTGTCGTCTTTATCGTGCTTGTGTGTATACCACAGAGAAGAATGTATGTGCACTTCCAACGAGCCAATCCACACGGTATCATCGATTTTAATTTTAGCGAATGTAAAATCAGGACCACCTAATGCAGAAGGACCGTAACCAGGGAAAATAATTTCGAGGGATTCTCCATTTGTTGTCTGTAGGGATTTACCAGCCAGTACGGCCAGTTTCCAGGCCATTTGTAGGTCGTATTCTTTCATGAGGGAAAAAAAGTGATCAGTGGACAGTTGTCAGTGATCAGTTAAAAAATAATTAATAAGCTAAATCTATTTAAATACAAAAAATAAAAAACAGAACCTAAATATTCTGATCACTGACAACTGTCCACTGATCACTTCTTTTACAAGTACTTCTCCATCGCACTTCTCATCTTCTCTGCTTCGGCTGCCGCTGCAGTCTGAAAGTCCGCGCCGGAAGAAGCATAAAGAATACTGCGAGAAGCATTGATGAGCAAACCTCCGTCTTTGGTCACACCGTATTTACATACCGCATCGAGGTCTCCACCTTGTGCACCAACACCCGGAATCAATAAAAAATGTTCTGGTACAATGTTGCGAATCGTCTGTATATAGGCCGCCTGCGTAGCACCGACCACAAACATCAGTTGACTGGCATCTCCCCAGGAAGCCACTTTACGAATGACTTCTACATACAACTTCTCATTGTTTTGTAAGGTCAGTTGCTGAAAATCATCGCTGCCTTTATTGGAAGTCAATCCCAATACGATGACCCACTTTCCATCGTAACCTAAAAAAGGTTTCACAGAATCCTCACCCATGTAAGGAGCCACGGTAACAGCGTGCGCCTTCATTTCTTCAAAGAATGCTTTCGCATACATCTTCGATGTATTGCCGATATCACCGCGTTTCGCATCCGCAATCACAAACGCTTTATCGCCGATGTAATCAATCGTTTTTTGTAAACTCTCCCATCCTTTTAATCCCATTGCTTCATAAAAAGCGGTATTAGGTTTATAAGAAACAGCGGAATCCAACGTAGCATCGATGATGAGCTTGTTGAATTCGAATACCGGATCTTTGGAAGAGTTACGAATGGAAGATGGAATTTTTTCTAAATCCGTATCCAATCCCACACATAGCAATGATTTCTTTTTCTTGATCAGGGAAACGAGTTGTTCTTTTTGCATGTTCCTTCTTATCGCAAGTCCACTACTTCTACGCCTTTGTGTTTCGTTTTATCAAACACAAACTCTGTATCGTTCAACACCAGATTGGGAGTGAAAGTCTTCACTGCATAATCGTAGGAGTTTCCACTCTTTTCAAAAATTTTCCAACTCTTAATCGTCTTGTCTTTTTTATTGATCGTTAAACGCACTTTGAAAAATGGATTGTTTCTGTTTTCAGGAATAAGATCAATGGTCTGCAGCACTACACCAGCTTCTGTTTTCTCTTCCACTAACATGTACTTGTATCCTTTTTTATAAATGGTATATATTTTAGTGGGAGTAATGTCATCGTCTTCCGGATCGTAATTAGAGATATTGACTTCATTCGCATCTTTCAAAAATGTCCAGACGATAGTGCCATTGTTGATGACTTCCTGATTGCCCATGTCCAGGTGAAACTTTGAACCTTTCACTGTAATGGTTCCGCTCGATGATTCGTTGATGCCAGCAGAAGGATTACTCATGGAATAAGTAAAGCCTGCTTTAAAGCCTGTCATCGCACTGTATTTTTTGCTCATCTCGTCGAGTGTAGCGAGCGCTTTAGGATCGTACTGCGCCTTTGCCTGGCCAAAACCGGCAAGCAATAGAACCATATAAGACAACAAAGTAACTTTCAATACCTTCATAGTAACACTAATCTTTTCCGCTTAATCTATTCAATAATTGTTCCAAACTCATTTCATCAGTAATCATCACATCTCGCACTTTACTGCCGTTGGATGGCCCTACAATACCGCTGGCTTCCAGTTGATCCATGATGCGTCCTGCTCTGTTATAACCCAACTTCATCTTTCGTTGAATCAAAGAGGTACTTCCTTGCTGATGCATAACCACTAATCGTGCCGCTTCTTCAAACAAGCCGTCTCTGTCTGAGTAAGAGAAATCTCCATTGGCTTCCTGACCTGATTCATCACCTTCATATTCCGGAAGATTGTACGCTTCTGAATATCCTCTTTGTTCAGCAATGAAATCGACAATGCGTTCAGCTTCTCCTGTATCTATAAAGGCGCACTGTATACGTACCAATTCAGATCCGTGAGAAAATAACATATCTCCTTTACCTATCAATTGATCTGCACCACCCGCATCCAAAATGGTTCTCGAGTCAATCTTAGACATTACCTTAAACGACAAACGTGCCGGAAAGTTGGCTTTAATAATACCTGTGATGACGTTCACAGAAGGACGTTGTGTGGCAACCACCAGGTGAATACCTATCGCTCTTGCCAGCTGTGCCAGACGTGCAATCGGTGTTTCTATTTCTTTACCAGCCTGCATCATCAAATCCGCCAACTCATCAATGATCACGACAATGTATGGAAGAAATCGATGTCCATCGTTTGGATTAAGCTTGCGCTCTACAAATTTCTTATTGTATTCTTTCAAATGCCTTACACTCGCTTTGGTCAACAAACTATAGCGCTGATCCATTTCAATACAAAGTGAATTCAACGTGAACACTACTTTCTTCGAATCGGTAATGATTGCGTCGGCACTGTCGGGCAGCTTGGCCAGGAAGTGTCTTTCTATTTTATTGTATAAAGACAATTCTACTTTCTTCGGATCCACCATCACAAATTTTAATTGTGATGGATGTTTCTTATAAAGTAAAGAAGAAATGATAATATTAATACCAACTGATTTACCTTGACCTGTAGCCCCAGCCATTAACAAGTGTGGCAGTGTGGTAAGATCGACCGCAAATATTTCGTTGGAAATGGTTTTGCCAAATACAACCGGTAGATCCATTTCTCCTTTCTGAAATTTCTCCGAAGAAAAAACAGAACGCACCGATACCATTTCTTTTTTCTTGTTCGGCACTTCAATACCGATGGTTCCTTTACCCGGTATAGGCGCGATGATACGAATGCCCAATGCCGCTAAGTTTAGTGCGATGTCGTCTTCCAGACTTTTGATCTTCGAAATACGAATACCGGCATCCGGTACAATTTCATATAAAGTAACCGTAGGACCAATCGTAGCTTTGATGCTGGATATACCAATTTTATAATTGGACAACGTCTCTACAATACGGTCCTTATTGGCTTCCAGCTCTTCTTTAGAAACCTGCACTTTACCTACTTCGTATTCAGTCAGTAAATCCAGCGTAGGATATTTGTAAGAAGACAAATCCAATGTAGGATCGAATTCGAAAATTTCTTTTTTCTCTTCAGTAAATGGACTTGCTTCTGATGCCACAGGTTCTGGTGCATCTTCAATCACCAGACTCAAATCTCCTGGTGTATTATTTTTATTGATCGGAGTGATCGGCAAATCCAATACTTCTTCTTCCAGCTCTTCCTCTTCCAGAATTTCTTCTTCTAATTCTTCTTCCTCCTCTTCCTCCAGCTCCTGTTCTTCATCTTCTTCCAGAATCTCCAGATCTTCCAAGCCTTCTTCCACTTCGTTCAATACCAACTCCCCTTCTTCGTCGTTTTCCTCCTCTCCTTCAACAATTGCTTTTTGTTTGTCCTCCGCAGCAAGTATGCCTGCCCACTGCGGCAATACAATACTTGTAATATTGAAATAGTAAATAATGAATGCGAGCAATAAGAAAAACAAAAGGACAGGTGTACCGATACCGATGAAGTTATTTAACCACAGTGCCATTTCAAATCCTATACCGCCGGATAAGAAACTTAAAAACGTATCTGTGTCAGCTTCCAGTTGAAGAACCAAATAGCCCATGGTAGAAGAGAACCACAGCAGCGTGAAAAAGAACAATTGTAAAAATATTCCCATTGGAAATACATAGCGACCAAATACTATTCTAAATCCAAACTGAAAGAGCAATGGAATAAACATGAACGAAGCCAGACCAAACCAGTTTAAGATAAACAGGTTGGCGACATAAGCGCCGACCATACCGAGCCAGTTCTGTACGTCTCTTCCCGATTCATGAATAGAGGTTTGAAACAAACTCTCTACCACACTTTGATCGTGCTTGCCGGTGAAGAGATAAGAAAAGAAAGCAACGAAAAGCAGCAAGGACAGTAACATCAAAAACAATCCCGAAGCCAAATGAAATCTTCTGTCATGATAAAAACGCTCACGCGATTCTTCCTGACGAGCAGCAGACTTTCTCGGTTTTTTCTCTTTTACTTTTTCCTCCTTAGGAACCTTTTTGTATGTATTAGCCATCTTCTAGACTATGAAAGCTCAAGTTAAAAAATTATAACGGGTGCTTTACCAAATACTTATTTATTCTTTTTGTCAATCCGGGACCTTCATAAATGAAACCTGTGTACAACTGTACCAATGAAGCTCCGGCTTTCAACTTTTCATACGCATCTTCCGGTGAATGAATGCCTCCAACCCCAATGATAGGTATCGTTCCCGCAGATTTCTGATGGATATAACGAATGACTTCTGTCGCTCTTTCTTTCACCGCTTTTCCACTCAGTCCGCCAGCACCCATGGCCTGAACAGCCGCAGCGTTTGTTGTCAGATCCGCTCGGGAAATAGTGGTATTCGTAGCAATTACACCGTCAATACCCGTAGTCTTTACAATCTCTACAATATCATCCAATTGTTCATTGGTAAGATCCGGTGCTATTTTAAGTAAAATCGGTTTGCGTTGCGGTTGTTTATTATTGACTTCATTCAATGATTTCAACAGGTGTTGTAGAGGTTCTTTCTCTTGCAGATCTCTCAATCCCGGAGTATTGGGAGAACTCACATTCACTACGAAATAATCAACCACTTCTTTCAGTGCTTGAAAACAGTACATGTAATCGCTTAATGAATCTTCGTTTGCTGTGACTTTATTCTTACCAATGTTTCCTCCTACTATAATTCCCGGATGGCGTGCCTTCAGACGTTTCACCGCAGCATCCACTCCTTCATTATTGAAACCCATGCGGTTGATGATGGCTTCATCTTGTGGCAAACGAAACAATCTCGGTTGATCGTTTCCTGGTTGAGGCTTGGGAGTGACTGTTCCTATTTCAATAAAGCCAAAACCTAATGCATCGAATTCGTTGATCCTTAATGCATTTTTATCAAAGCCCGCTGCCAAACCTACAGGATTAGGAAATTCAATTCCCCATAATGTCTTTTTTAAAACCGGTGCATTTACTCGATAATAAGATTTCAGCAGACCGCTTAAGAACGGCAAACTACTCATGCCTTGTAATGCTTTAAAGGCAATGGTGTGTGCTGTTTCCGGTGAAAAACAGAACAAAAGAGGTTTGATGAAGAGGCGGTACAAAGGCTTTCGATTGAGATGAATGATCCTACAAAAATAGAACTTTCCCCATACATTAAACAGGAATACTTCAACTAAAAACAAGGCATGTTCAGTGAAAATTTCATATCACATATCAAACTATTGTATTTTTTACAACCCACTATTCATTGTTTAGTATTGTTTCATTCAAAAACTAGCCTTAATTTTACGCCACCTTTTTTGAAACTTTTCAAAAAGGTATTAAAGAGGATATATGAATAAATTTTGGAGAATACCATTCACTTTATTGATTGTAGCCAGTGCATTGGCCCTGGCTTTACCTAATTATACTGCTCCATCCCTGGAAATGGAAGGAGTGGATAAAGCAGACATGGCCTGGATGCTAACCGCTACCTGTCTGGTGTTGCTGATGACACCCGGACTTGCTTTCTTCTACGGAGGAATGGTCAGTACTAAAAATGTCATCTCTACCATGTTACAAAGTTTCATTTCCATGGGACTAATGAGTTTGCTTTGGGTCTTTGTAGGATTCAGCCTGGCCTTTGGAGATTCAATCGGTGGTATCATCGGCGATCCGAGAACCTACTTTATGTTTCATGGTGTTTCTGCGACTAAAGCAATGACTGGTCTTACGATTCCAATGATGTTGTTTGCTTTTTTTCAATTGAAGTTTGCCATCATTACTCCCGCATTGATTACCGGGTCTTTCGCCGAACGCATTCGTTTTTCAGGTTATTTATTATTCATCACGCTTTTCAGCTTACTTATCTACTGTCCACTTGCTCACATGACCTGGCATCCGGACGGTTACTTCTTTAAAGACGGAGTGCTTGATTTTGCAGGAGGTACAGTCGTACATATATCTGCGGGATGTGCTGCTTTAGCAGGTGCTATCTTTTTAAAGAAACGCAAAAACAATGAACATACGCCGGCCAATATTCCTTTTGTGATTTTAGGAACAGGCTTGCTTTGGTTTGGATGGTTTGGATTCAATGCAGGATCAGCATTGGGTGTAAACGGTGTAGCCATATCTGCATTTGCCACTACCAATACAGCCTCTGCAGCAGCTGCGCTGGCTTGGGTTTTCTTCGATGCCATTCAGGGAAGAAAAATTTCAGCCATGGGAGCATGCATTGGTGCTGTTGTAGGATTAGTGGCCATCACACCGGCAGCAGGATATGTAGGCATTCCTGCCAGCATTTTCTTTGGTGTGTTTGCTTCTTGCATCAGCAACCTCATGGTAAATTATAAAAACAAAACCGGTATCGATGATACATTGGATGTGTTTCCTTGTCATGGTATTGGAGGAATTGTAGGTATGATTTTAACTCCTATATTTGCCTTTAAAGAAAAAGGTGGACTGCTGGCAACCGGGGACTGGACTTTGATGATCGCTCACCTGGAAGGTCTGGCCATTGTGCTCATAGCAACTTTCGGAGGTTCTTATCTTTTATTTTGGTTAGTCAATAAACTCATCCCTTTGAGAGTGACGGAAGAAAACGAAGAGCTTGGATTGGACGTGAGCCAACACGGAGAACAGTTGGGAGTGGTTTTATAAAATAGTGATCGGTGGACAGTTGTCAGTGATCAGTTATAAGAGTACTACTGCTAATAATCATTTCAATATTAAAATTAAAAAAGAAGAGTCGGATTATACCCGACTCTTCTTTTTCTGATCACTGACAACTGTCCACCGATCACTATTTTTTAGCTTCTCGGATGAAACTCTTTCATCACCTGTTTCAAATAATCTCTGTCCAGGTGCGTATAGATCTCTGTCGTGGTGATGGATTCATGTCCCAGCATTTGTTGCACAGCACGAAGATCGGCTCCTCCTTCGATCAGATGTGTAGCAAAGGAATGCCTAAACGTATGTGGACTAATGTTTTTATGTATTCCCACTTTTACCGCCAATCCTTTAATCAGAAGGAAAATCATAACACGTGACATTTGTTTTCCTCTGCGATTTAGAAATACAATATTTTGACTATTCTTATCAACCGGTGTATGAACCCTTACTTCATCGGTATAGATCTGTATGAATTTCAACGCTTCGCGACCAACGGGCACCATGCGTTCTTTATCCCCTTTCCCTACTATTTTTAAAAAACCCTGATCAGCATAGACATTGGTTAATTTAAGTGTGATCAATTCAGTGACACGCAAGCCCGAACTGTAGAGCGTTTCAAGCATCGCACGGTTTCTGAATCCTTCGGGTGTAGAAACATCAATAGCTGCAAACATCGATTCTATTTCCTGAAGATCCAGTGTATCCGGAAGTTTTCTTCCAAGCTTCGGTCCTTCGATCATTTCAGTTGGATCTTTATCCAACAATTCTTCTACCAATAAAAATTTATAAAAAGCTTTAATTCCGGACAACATCCTTCCCTGGCTGTGTGCACTAAGACCTAATTCGTGGATGTATTTAAAAAAAGCCTTCAGATGTGCCTCTTCCACCTTCAAAGGACCAACGGTTAAATTGGAGATCTCTAAAAACTGTTTTAGCTTTACAATATCATGAATATAAGCCTCAATAGAATTAGAGGCCAATGCGCGTTCCAATTGTAAATATTGCTTAAATTGTTTGATGAGTATTTCCCAGTTCATGCTCTTTCAAAAGTTAACTAAACATACAAATGAAAATCATTATCATCAACGGACCTAACCTTAATTTACTCGGTATAAGAGAAAAAAGTATTTATGGTGATCAACCGTTTGACTCTTTTCTAGCAACGCTTCGTAAAGAGTATGCACAGATCAGCATTGATTATTTTCAATCCAATACAGAAGGTCAGTTGATTGACAAGCTGCATGAAGTGGGATTCAGCTACGATGGTATCATCCTGAATGCTGCTGCCTACACACATACTTCTGTTGCGCTTGGAGACGCCATTGCGGCAATCAAAACACCTGTCATCGAAGTACACATTTCCAATGTACATGCAAGAGAAGAATTCAGACATAAAAGTTATATCGCCAAATATTGTAAAGGAGTCATCGCCGGATTTGGATTCAACAGCTACCGATTGGCGCTGACTCAATTTCTGTTGCCTGCTTAATGGTATCCTTTTATCCCGGACCATCACGTTTAGATCTTCAGCTGGAGCATTACCTACAAGATGCACTCCGGAGCGACATCTTGTCGCAGAACCATCGCAGTGATGCGTTCATGAAGCTGTACGAAGATACCAGGAATGCGGCATGCCGTTACCTGAATGTACCAGCTGATTATTCCCTGTACTTTTTATCTTCTGCTACGGAATGCTGGGAAATACTAAGTCAAGATTTAGGATCGCTTCAAAATCTCCATCTATACAATGGCGCTTTCGGTGAAAAAGGATTTACAGTCAATCGCTCCCTTCATCCTGATACAGCCAACGGATTGCTGTTCGACAAAGAAGAATTACCTGACGTAAAAAAATACGATGCAGAAGTCATTCATCTGACACAAAACGAAACAGCTAATGGTACACAATTGCCGTTACAATGGATGCAAGAGCTGCGGAAACTAAATCCGTCGGCGTTCATCACCGTGGACGCTACTTCCTCCATGGCTGGACAACTGCTGCCAATAGAAGCTGCGGATGTATGGTTTGCTTCTGTTCAAAAATGTTTCGGAATGCCATCTGGAATGGCCGTGATGTTTTGCTCGCCACGTGTCGCAGCTTATGGTAAGAAAAACAAATCACCTTTTTACAATAGCATTCATAATCTAGAAGTTCTATTCAATAAAAAACAAACGACACATACACCAAATGTTCTTGGTATTTATTTATTGAACAAAATATTGACTCATAGAAAGTCTCTTTCTGTTATACATCAAACCCTCAAAGAGCAGAGTTTGCAATGGTACAAGCTATTGGAGCAGCATACTTTATTTAAACCGCTCATCGCTCATCACACCATGCGCTCTGATACTGTGATCGCAGCAAAGGGTGAAGCAACAGACATCGAGCGATTCAAAAAATATTGTGCGCAACAAAATTACATCATTGGCAATGGCTACGGTGACTATGCAACTGACACCTTTAGAATTGCGAATTTCCCTTCTCATCAACCGGATGAAATTGCTTTTCTAAAACAACTATTAACTTCCTTTCAGTGAAAGAAATCATTATTTATACAGACGGTTCATCCAGAGGAAATCCCGGACCAGGAGGTTATGGAACGGTCATGCTTTACAAACAACATCGCAAGGAGTTAGCCGAAGGCTTTAGAAAAACAACCAACAACCGTATGGAATTGCTAGCTGTCATCAAAGGACTGGAAGCCATCAAAGAACCGGGATGGAATGTATTGATCTATTCCGATTCTAAATATGTAGTGGATGCAGTAGAGAAAAAATGGTTGTTTGACTGGGAGAAAAAATACTTCAAAGGGAAAAAGAACGAAGACCTTTGGATCAAGTTTTTACATGAATACAGAAAACATCATGTACGCTTTCAATGGGTAAGAGGGCATGATGGCAATAAAGAAAACGAACGATGTGATGTACTCGCTACAGGTGCTGCAGATGGCAAAGACCTCAAACCTGATCATGGGTACGAAGCTTACGAACGCGCAGGCATGGAATAATTAAAACAATGAGCAATTCTTTTTTTCAATTCAAACAATTTATTGTTCATCAATCCAACGCTGCGTTAAAGGTTTGCACAGAGTCCTGCATTTTTGGAGCTGCTATTCCTACTGAAGAAGCCAAGTACATTTTAGACATCGGTACGGGTACGGGCCTGCTGGCCTTGATGCTGGCTCAACGCAGCAATGCCGCGATAGAAGCCGTTGAATTGGATCAACCTTCTTGTGAAGATGCCTGTAAAAATTTCAATGAATCAATTTGGTCAGACCGACTTTCACTTCATCAGGAAGACATTAAAACATTTGCCCCCCATGCCAAATTCGATCTCATTGTCAGCAACCCACCTTTTTTTATTAAGCAGTTAAAATCTGCCAATGCGCGCACGAATGCCGCGCTGCATGGGAGCGAATTGAAGCCTGATGACTTGTGCGCCATCGTAAATCGATTATCCTCTGACAATGCGAAATTCTATGTTCTGCTACCAGAAAAAGAAATGCAACAACTTGCCGAACAAATGGAAAATTCAGGATGGATAAAAATTTATCGATTGAACGTTTATCAGGAAGAACATAAAACCATTTTTCGAACGATAGCAGGATTTAGTAAAAATGAACAAACAAAAAAATGTGTTCGGAAAGATCTCATCATTTACAATAAAGACCGAAGCTACACGCCCGACTTCGTTTCCCTTTTAAAAGAATACTACCTTTACCTTTAGTCTTCTTCTTCTTCAAAAAAAACTCCTTCCGATTTTAGCTGTTCCAAAATGTATTCATACAACCGTGGATCAGAAGGGATATGAATACCCGGATTGCTCCATTGATTGGTGTACACGCAGACCGCAGCTATAGCGAGTGGTAAGCCAACGGTTTTAGCCATGGCCGTGTACAAGCTATTTTCTCCTTTTACCGATAGTGTAGAAACATATTCCTTTTCAATGCCGTGCTTAATTGTTTTAATGCGATGCTGCATCAATACCCAATCTTTGTCTTCTCTACCTAGTGCCCATTTTATTTCCAGTATTTCCTGGAGATAGGCTGCAGCTGTTGCTTTTTGTAAAATGAACGGTACCGGTGCATCCAATGACAGGTAATCAATTTTTCCCCAGACTTCATCGGAAACAGAAATTTTTAATACTCTTTCCAATGCTTGTTTATTCCACTCACCTGAAACAAAACGAGAGAGAAAGGAAGCGTGTGTAGTCACATGTTCTAGTACCTGTTCATCATTGGTCATACCGAGTTGAACCAATACATTCCATGCGTCGGAATACCCCTTGCGTCGGATTGTGCCACGAATAAAGGTTTGTACCGTCTGCAAACCGTATTGTTCCTGGTATTTGAAAGAATCTCTATTGGGATAAAATTCAAGTTGTTCTTTCCCTTTCCATGAAAGCGGTCTCGCTGTAGAAAAAAGCTGTTTATAGGGAATCTTTTTTATCAATCCATTTTCTCTGAACAATGCTACGCCATTCCCAGCCAACACCACATTGCGCGGGTTCCATGTAAATTTATATTGCCATGGATTATCTCCTTCATAGGCTGGATCCACAAGACCACCGGTAGATGAAATAAAGGAAAGTACTTCTTCTTGTTTGCGATGAATCCTGGCCAGCAGATCCATTGCCGACATGTGATCAATACCTGGATCAAGTCCGCATTCAAATAAAAACGTCAATCCTTTTTCTTTGATCTCATTTTCTAACGCAAGCATTTCGTTAGAGATATAAGAAGCGGTAAGCAAATTTTTATGGTGTCTGATGCAAGCCAATGCCACCCGGTAATGGAAGGCAACAGGTAACATAGAGATCACCAACGTGGCTTGTGCTATTGTTTCATCCAACAAGGTCTCGTCTGTAAAAGAAAGGAGAAGAAAATCACAGTGAGGATCGGCAATGGTTTTTGCTTTGGATAAAGCTTCCGGATAAGCATCCGCTATAAGTAAAGCTACTTCGTTTTTAAACGTCCAGCTAGACAGGTATTGAATTAAGTACGCGGCTGATTTACCTGCTCCCAGTACGACTATTTTTCCCTTCATTGATCGGTCAATTATTGATTCAATATAATAAATAAGAGCTATTGTTTTACCATAGAAATTAAGGATTCATCCTTATATTTAAGACTCAATTCATCGCATGAAACAATCTGAAGCAGCCATAAAAACCACCTACCTCAGCATGATGAGCAGTGCAGGCCTCGCTGTATTAAAAGCAACGGTAGGTATACTTGGAAATTCTTATGCCATGATTGCAGATGCCATGGAATCGCTCACCGACATCTTTGGCTCCATCATCGTTCTGATTGGTTTAAAAGTGGCAGCCAAACCTGCTGACAAAGGGCATCCTTATGGACATGGCAAAGCAGAAGCGCTGGCTACTTTTGCAGTGGCAGCCATCATGATAGTATCCGCCACACTCATCTGTGCTCAAAGCATAGAAAACATCAATACACCTCACGATCTACCCAAATCATTTACGTTATACGTATTGGGTGCCATCATTCTATTTAAAGAAGCATCCTTTCAATATGTCAATAAGAAAAGTAAGGATGCCAACAGTGTATCACTCAAAGCCGATGCCTGGCACCACAGAAGTGACGCCATCACTTCACTTGCAGCCTTCATCGGAATATCTATTGCGCTCATCATGGGCAAAGGATATGAGACCGCTGATGATTGGGCCGCCCTGCTTGCTTCAGTTGTAATCTTTTACAACAGTTATCTCATTTTGAAACCTGCTTTAGGAGAAATCATGGACGAACATCATTACGATGACCTGATTCTTCAAATCAGGAAAAGAGCAAAGGAGGTAGACGGATTATTAGATACAGAGAAATGTCTGGTGAGAAAAAATGGTATGCAGTATTATGTAGATTTACACATTACAGTGAATGCTTTCATCACCGTAAAAGACGGACATGAAATTGCTCATCGCTTAAAAGATCATTTGATGATGCTCTTTCCGGAAATTGCTGATGTATTGATTCATGTGGAACCTCAAGAATAGTAACTATTCGAAGTGAAGGTACAACGTCAGCGTGTGAGTAGTCAGCTTTGAAATACTCTGACTGTAGATGTTCTGATCAGGTACCAACATGTTGACAAGGCCGTGAGACATCCGCAATTCAGGAGAGAACTTAAACAGCGGCATATAAAAATCAAATCCTACCCCATACTCTACCGCAAAGTCAGTGCCTTGTGTACGCAACTCCGTTTTTTTCTTTTCTTTTTTCTTCGCTCCCGCTTCCACACTCAACTTACCACCTGCTACCAGATACATTCTACTGTTTCTTCTGCGTTGAGATTTATATTTAAGCAGCAAAGGGAACTCCAAGAAAGTCGATTCTATGCTTTGCGTATTTGTAGTAGTCAGAAACTTGTAATCTACCTGATGTTCATAAAAACCCACAGTGGGTAATAGACGCAAATCCAATTGTTCCGCCAGACGTAAGCTCACTACAAAGCCCAATGTAAAGGCCGAAGAGAAAGTGGGACGAACAGAGTTTACTGTATCATTTAAAAACGTTTGAGACAATTTTGCATGATAACCACTCGTGCCTAATCCAATAGAAAAACCATAATGCAAAATACGATCGTCGTACTTAGGCGAGTTGCTCCATTTGGGATCTTGCGCCCTGGCTGTTGTTGAAACAATAAGAAATACAAGTAAAGCGATTAAGCTTTTCTTCCCACATAAATAGTACATACCCCAAATGTCTGTTCTTCGTAATAAGTTTTTTTAAATCCAACCCGATCAAGTATTGCTGTAAAATCTTTACCGCAAGGAAATGCTTTGATGGAATCTGGTAAATACTGATAAGCACTTTTGTCTTTCGATATCAGGCGTCCAACAAAAGGAAGTAGCTTGGTTGCGTATATTTTGTAAAAGAACTTCATCGGTTGGTATTGAGGAGTTGATCCTTCCAACACAATCAAAAGACCTCCTGGTTTCACCACCCTTAAAATTTCAGAAAGCCCTTTTTCAAGGTTCTCAAAATTTCTCACTCCAAAAGAAACGATGGTCGCATCAAATTTATTGTCCTCGAAAGGCAAACTCTCTGAATCCGCACACACCAATTCTATTTGATCATTGAGCTTTTGAGCTTTAATCTTTGTTCTGCCAATAGCCAACATGTCTTCCGCTATGTCTACACCAATCACTTTCAGATTTTTGATGCGTGTAGCTGCCAAAGCAAAATCTGCGGTTCCTGTAGCCACATCTAAAACAATGGATGGATTTTCTTTAGACAAAATCTCGATCGCTCGTCTTCTCCAACGTTGGTCAATACCTAGACTGATGATGCGATTCAATTTATCGTAGGTACCGGCTATGTTGTTGAACATGAAGCGTACCTGCTCTTTTTTTGACTCGTCTGTTTTGTAAGGGGTTATTGTTTGCATTGTCCTACAAAACTAATAAAAAACCATTAAAAGCCGTATAGAAGTCTTGATATTAAGCCAAAGAGAAAAAGCAGGCTTATGGCCTGCTTTTTCTCTTTTAAGATCTGAAAAAAGAATTATTATTCTCCGGACACTTTAATCACTACCCTTCTGTTCTTGGCTCTGTTTTCATCAGAGTCATTAGGTACTGCTGGCTGGCTTTCTCCAAATGAACGGGATGCAATCTTTGTCTTCGTTTTATTAGCAATGTATTTAGCCACTTCGGAAGCTCTGGCTTTAGATATTCTATCGTTTACAACATCCGGACCTTTATCATCCGCATGCCCCTGCACACTGATTGATTTCACTTTTGTATAGGCCGCAAGCAACGTTTTGATTTCTTCTTTATAAGAATCTGATACTACCGCAGAACTCGATCCGAAATAAACCACTAACTCTTTTTCTAAAACCGGATGAGCGACAGTCACTGCTGGTTCCTTATCCTTTGGTTTTACTTCTGTTGGAGTTTTAGTAGTTGTATCGACAGTTGCTACTACTTGTGTATCTATCGGATTTCCTTTGAACGGTACAACAAAATCTTTATGGATGGTTTGCCCTTCTTTAGAAATAGAAGGTATTTGCAAACTATCTGTTGAAAGCAATTCTCCGTTCTTAGCAATTTCAACTTTGTATGTATTGTATGAAAGTACATTGATGTCTTTGTATTCACCGGACACCACTGCTTTCTTATCTTCACTTGGGTTCGTTATTTTTTTAGTAGACTTGAAAGAGATCTGCGCACCGTCTATGGCTTTGCCTGTCTTGTCTTCCGTTACTTTACCATATACAATTACATTTTCAATGGGAGTAACACAGTAAATATCTTTTTCACCATAACCACCATCACGGTATGAAGCAATGTATGCTCTGTCATCAGACGCGGCATAGTAAAAATACACATCGTCATCTGGTGTATTGATCGGATAGCCAAGATTTACAGGATCAGACCAGCTGCCATCAGATTGTAATTTACTTCTGAACACATCAAAACCACCCATGCCTTTATGGCCTCTTGAGCTAAAGTATAATGTCTTGCCATCCGGTGTGATGAAAGGAGCATCTTCATCGCCTTCTGTATTGATCTCTCCTTCCATTTCTTTATGCTTGCTCCATGAACCATCTTCATTTTTAGTAATGTAGTAGATGTCCATGTCTCCAAACTTTTTATAATGGTTGGTAGCGAAGTAAACGGTCTTTCCATCGTGTGAAACAAACGCATCCGATTCAAAATCTCTGGAATTGATTTCTACAAATGATTTAGGATCTCCCCATTTGTCACCTTCTTTTTGAGAAACAAAAATATCTCCGTCTTTGGTACTACGGTAAAGCAATAACTTGGTGTCGTTATCAAACAATTGGATACTGGCATCGTGACCGCTCGTGTTGAGGTTCAAACTTTCAGGTGAAGTCCAGCTACCGTCAGCATTCTTTTTACTGATGAATACATCTTCGAAAGGTTCTCCATCTTTTTCTTCTTTCTCTCCTTCTTTCAACCTACGAGTGGTGAAATACAAAACAGAATCGTTTATGGACGCAACCGGACTGTGCTCCGAGAAAGAACTGTTTATAGAAGGCCCTAAGTTCTCAACCAGAAAATTGCTGGGAACCATTATATACTTCTTACTCAAGTCTACCTGTTCAATATACTGCTCTACTTCTTTTCTTCTTGAATCAGCTTTACCCAGTGTGTTTTTATAGACGGTATATTCTTCTTTCGCTTTATCAAATTGATAATTCAGGTGATAGGCTCTTCCCAACCAATAGCGAACATGCTTATCTACCTTTGGATCTATTTCATAAGCCTTTTGTATATTAACAAGTGCTTTGTCTTTAGAATAACGGTTCAGGTAACAAACACCTGATTTAAATAACGCTTCGGCGTTATTCGGCTCTGTAGCCAACACTTGTTCATAAAAAGGGAGTGCCTTTCTATAAAAGTTGTCTTCGAACAGTTTGTCACCATTTTTCATTAAAAAGTTAACATCCTGAGCCTTCAGATTGGTGAAACATAAAAAACCAATAAACAGGAAGGTAAAAGAAAAATACTTGATGCTCATAGCTTATTTAAACTGTTGGAATATAAATATATACAAAATTATCAATTATTTAATGATTTTGAATTCTGTCCTGCGATTTAATTCACGTCCTTCTTCTTCATCGTCATTTGAGACAAGAGGTAACCCTTCACCATAGCCTTTTGCTCTTATCCTCTTAGAATTGACCCCATTAGCCTTTAAAAAATTGACTACAGATTGTGCTCTTTTTTGAGATAACGCTAAATTATATGCAGGGGTACCTTTACTATCCGTATGGCTTCTTATTTCTACTTTTACCAGCGGATTTTCTCGCATGAATTCAAGTAAATTATTCAATGAAGCGTAAGAAGTTTCTCTTAAAACATACTGATTAAAATCATAATAAATATTGCGCAGTTGAACGATGGTACCAGGCTTAGCTTTGGCCATCTTAATAGGAATTTTCACCTCCTGCATTTTCCCCTCGTATCTGGTCAACACAAAATTGACGGTAGCAAAAGCAAATCCCTTTTTCTTTACAATAAGAGTGTATCTCTGTTCTTTTTGAGACGATACATTGTACAAATAGGAACTGTCATTTTTATTAGCCGGTGGCCTATCCGTAAATTCTTTAGAGCTCAGCAACAATTCTGCATCCAGTATTTCACCAGTCTCTTCGTCTTTGATGGAAATTTGTAATTCATACGTATTACTATCTGCGTCCGATCGTTTAGTAGACCGCACAATAAGATTCATCGCACGCATTTTCTCCAACAATTCTTCTCGGTCATCACGTGTAGGCATGACGATCATATAAATATCCTTTTCACCTAACCCATTGGGTTTAACAGAAGAAAAATAGCCATGAGAACCATCTCCCGATAATGTAAAAAACACATCATCATCTGCTGAGTTAACGGGATATCCCATATTTACTGGACTTGACCAGCTATTGTTCGTACTGTCAAATACAGTTTTGTAGATATCATAACCGCCCATTCCTTTATGAGCGGTAGAACAGAAGTAAAGTGTCTTATCATCAAAATCCAGAAAGGGACCTTCTTCCGATTCCGGCGTGTTGACCTTTTCTCCCATGTTAACGGGTTTACCCCAACTACCATCAGACATTGCATCAGCATAGTATATATCTTCTTTACCGAAGCCTCCAGGTCTGTCACTTGTAAAAAACAATCTTTTACCGTTGGATGAAATTGTCGCAGCGCTTTCAAATGTATGCTTTCCGTTTATTTTACCTTTGACCGGTTGAGGATCAGATAATGAACTGTCAGGATTGAACACACTATAATAAACATCTCCGTCACCATCGTGTTCGTAAATAAAAATTTCTTTTCCTGTTTTCGAGAATCCTATTCCGGCTTCGTTGTATGGCGTATTAATGTTGTCACCAACACTCTTTGCCTTTTGCCATACACCATCTATTCTATAAGATATATAGATGTCTTCGTAGTAATCATCGTTTTCATCCAGCTCTCCGCCTACTGACTCTTTGCGGCGTGAAGTGAAAATCATGCACGATTCATTCGTAGAAATAATCGGCGCGTAATCTGCATAAGGGCTATTGATCTGTTCTCCGAGATTGACGATCTCCAGATTTCTTTTATTAGCGATGTATTCACGTCCGTTATTACACTCTGCAATCTTTCGTGCGAGCCAACTTTTTTCATCCGGATCCATGTCGGGATTTAATGCACCATACTTTTTATAATTTACTTCCGCTTCGTCAAAGCGATGAGCAAAATGGTACGCTAGTCCCAAATACCTGTAGAATTCAGGTTCTGGATTTTTTTCTTCATTTAATACTTTTTCCAGATAGGGCAAAGACTTGAACTTATAATCGCCCTCTAAGTAAAGTATTCCGATTTGATAATTGTTTTTGAGGTTATCAGGATTTAAAGCATATGCTTTTTCATAACTGTCTAAGGCATCTTTAAATTTGTTCAGCTTGAATTGGTGATCTCCTTTTTTTATGAAATCATCCTCAGTTTGGGCCCAAGAGATCTGGCTGCAAACTATAAAAAGTGCGAGAACACTAAAAAAACTAGACCTCATATTATTACTATTCTAAGAGAAAGATAGGAATTAGCGTAATTTTAAACAATTAATTTGTAAAATAGATCACTAAAAAAATTCAAAAAACTGAATTACCTTACTGCTGAAATATTCGATTGATATAACCTATGGCTCTATTTTGCGTATCAAGACAAACGAAATCTGGCCTCATGGCTTGGCGAGGTCCATTAACATTGCTCATGAAAATTCAAAATATAAGATTACTGTATTTTTTTTACTTGCTTCCTTTCGGGCTCGGAATGGCGCCACAATTATCTTATGCTCAAGAACTTCCAGCTGATCAACAGTTGGTATTGGTAGCCGATGAAATGTACAATTTCGGTGACGTGAAAGATGCATTGGAAGTTTACGTGCAAGCGTTGGAAATGAATCCTCTAAATGAACGCGCTAATTTTATGGCAGGTAAAGCATACCTCACGACTACACAAAAAGATTTAGCGCTTAAATATTTGATCAAATCTTATGAGCTGAATCCTAATGTAGCGGATAATATTTTGTTATTGATTGGTACTGCTTATCACCTGAACTACGAATTTGATAAAGCCATTTCCTACTACAACCAATACCGTACTAAGATCATCACTAACATAGAAGGTGGAATGCCTTTTAGCGAACAGGATAATTCAAGTGAAGAAAAAAAGATTGAAAGAAAAATATACGAATGTGAAAACGGTAAAGTCTATATCAAAAATCCATTGGACATAGAGTTATTCAATTTAGGAGAAAGCATTAATTCTGAATTCAAAGATTACGGACCGATCCTGAATAGAGATTGCAGTAAAATTTATTTTACCTCCAGAAGAAAAGGATCTACAGGGGGCAATAAAGATAACGACAACGAATTCTTTGAAGACATTTACGGTTCAGTAAAAACAGGTAACCAATGGGCTCCGGCTACTAACCTTGGATACCCTGTAAACAGTGACCTGCATGAATCTTGTATCGGAATATCAGGCGATGAAACCGAATTATTTTTATACATCGACAATGACAAATACAAAGGAGATATTTTCTATACTAAAAAAGACAACAAAGGAAGTTGGGGATTACCTAAATCTCTGAGCAAACTAATCAATACGCCAGACTTTATAGAAAACTCTATGTGTCTTAGTCCCGACGGCAAAACCTTATTTTTCTCCAGTAACAAAGCAGGAGGTTTTGGAGGTCAGGATATTTATGTTAGTAAAAAAGATCCTAAAGGAGAATGGGGAATGCCCGTCAACTTAGGTTCTTATCTAAACACTGAATACGATGATGAGGGTCCTTTCATAGATGCAGACGGGAAGACACTTTACTTCAGCTCTAAGGGCCATAGAGGCATGGGCGGTTTTGATATTTACAAAAGTGTTTATGATAGTACAGCACAAACCTGGTCTAAACCAGAGAATCTTTTATACCCTATCAACTCTACTGAGGACGATGTTTATTTTCTTCTTTCTGCCGATGGAGTATACGGCTATTTTTCTTCCAACAAAAATATCGGACTGGGAGACGCGGATATCTATCGTTTCCGAATGCCCGAACACAATTTCAAAACACCAATGTTCAAAATTGACTCAGTTACAATAACATTAATTAACAGAGATAGTCTGAACAAGGCCAATGCCTCTTCCAACGACTTTACGATTAAAATAAATATCATTGATAAAATAACGGGAGAACTTATTGAAGCGGATGTACAGGTGATCGATATGCAAAGTGATCAAACACTTGATCAGTCGAAGAGTACAGCGGGACTTTATAACAAAACACTTACTTTCCAAAGCAAAACTAAGCTCGTTGTTTCCATCAAGAAAGAAGGTTATCTGTTTCAGGATTTAAGCATTAAGATCGATCCGGAATCGAAACAGAACCGCACGATAGAAAGAAGTATCACCATGGAGAAACCAGTGGTCGGTAGTAAATATGTATTGCGAAATCTTTATTACGATTTTGACAAAGCAGATTTAAGACAAGAGTCGCACACCGAGTTAAATAACTTACTGCGTCTCCTTCAGGATTCTCCCAACATGAGAATTGAAGTGGGTAGTCACACAGATGATATGGGTACTAAAGAGTATAACTACAACCTTTCTCAACGCCGTGCTCAAAGTGTGGTTACATGGTTGGTTGAGCATGGTATATCAACGTCACGCATGGTACCGAAAGGCTATGGAGAAGATGAACCTCTTGTATCCAATGACGATGAAAAAGAAGGAAGAGAATTAAATAGAAGAACAGAGATTAAAATTCTTTCAAATTCAAAGTAGACTTCATAACAATCGATTCGTTTATACGTTGACCATTAAACCGATTCGTTATGCAATTTTTAAAAAAGATCTTTATCATCATCGGATGTATCTTTCTGCTTATTCCACTTTATCTCGCAGTTGCTCTTTTGTTTTCTTATATCCCCTATAACACCGACTTTACAAGCGAAGCAGAGCATCCTATTCAAATACAGTTGCACTCCAATGGAGTACATACAGATTTTATTTTACCCATTACAAACGAATATTATAACTGGCACGCACTTCTACCAGAAATACCAACGAACGATTCTCTCATCGCTTTTGGATGGGGAGATAAAGGTTTTTATTTAAACACTCCTAATTGGTCTGACCTGAAATTATCTACTGCTTTCAATGCTGGTTTTGGATTAAGTACCACTGCGATGCATGTATCCTATTCTACTCGTTACCTTTCAAATTCTAAAAACACAGTGACGATATGGATCAATGCACAGCAGTATAAGATACTTTGTGAATATATACAGTCTGCGTTTCAAAACAATGTTGAAGGGAAAGTGATCCTGATACCGCATGATCCACGTTACTATGCAGGACATTTTTATGATGCAAAAGGAACGTACAGCATTTTTACTTCTTGCAATTCATGGATCAATAAAGGATTAAAAAAATCAGGAATTAAAACCTGCTTGTGGACACCTTTCGATTGGCCCTTGTTGAAGGTATATCAATAATCTGGATTTTCATTTATCGTCTTGGCACAATTGCTGTTCCGTACTTTCTACCGTTTTAACAATTGTAGGTACGTTGCGATCAACAATATGTGTTTCCAATTCATACAAGCGGGCATCTGTAGTTTGCATTTTCAGAAACGATTGTGTGATAGGACGTATGATCATTGAGTTGCACAAGTTCCGAGATAATCTTCCCTCTACTTTAAAAATAAAACAATCATCTGACTTGACATCGAAACTCTTTGTGTTGCCCGTAACGACGATGCCGTTGTCAGATGTAGGTAATACACTTACACCATAATCTCCGAACTCCCCACCAATTGTCTTACTCCAGGCTATTTTACCATCGTTGCGCAAATTAATTAAGAATACATCTTCTACTCTGCTACCAAAACTATTGGTATAACCAGAAATGACATACCCACCATCATTAGGTATTTTTTTGATGTCCAACATGTATTCAGCTCCTTCTTCTCCATAAGATTGACTCCACTCTATCTTACCGTCTTTGTCTGTTTTTACCAAAACAAAATCCATGTCACCTACACCAAAGTTGTATGAATTTCCACCAACAAGAAAACCTCCATCGGGTGTCGAGGTTGCAAATCTTCCATAATCTGTGAGTAAAGCACCGAATGTTTTTGCCAACAAAAGCTTACCTGTTGCATCTATTTTTACAGCTAAAAAATCCCATTCACCCGATCCGAAAGAATTCGTCTCTCCTCCCATTAAATAAGATCCATCGGCCAATTGTTCAATAGTGTATAAATAATCCGTCAGGTTTCCTCCATATATTTTAGACCATTCAAAATCGCCAGAGCCGTTAATTTTAATCAACATCACATCCGCATTTTTTTCACCATTGATGTTGTTGATGACTTCACCTAGTATCATGTAGCCACCATCTTTGGTAGCAATAACAGAGTATCCGTATTCACTTCGGTCCAGTCCATAATATTTGGACCATAAGGTATCGCCTTGTAGATTTATTTTGATAAGATAAATATCGAAGTAACTATTTTCAGAATAACTATTGGAATAGCCCAATAACAAATACCCTTGTCCGTCTTGTGACTTTACAACCGAACGACCATAATCTTCTTTCGTACCGCCGTATGTTTTTGTCCATTCCAATTTGCCTTCACTATTATTTTTGACCACATACATGTCAAAGTTTCCTGCACCAAAACTTTCTGTATAACCAATAGATAAAAAACCTTTATCTTCTGTTTCTATAGTAGAATACAGCAAATCTTTTTTGCCACCACCAAAAGTATATTGAAAATGTTTGCTAGCAGTCTGAGCCCATAATAAATTTGAGGTACAGATGAATGCGAATAAAATGAATACAATTATTTTCTTTCTACTCATAGCTATAAAAAATGAATCAGGATAAATCCTGATTCATTTGAAGGTTAGATACGTTTACTTTTTAAAACCGAGAACACTGACACAGCAATCCGTCTTATTCTGATTGACTGGTGTATACTTGAGGTAATAGATTCCCGTCGCTTTACATTGATAAGCTATTACCGAATATAGTTTGTTCGATTTTTTATCCAGGTTAGAAGCGATTTCTTTTCTGGAAGCATCGTACAATGTTACTTTCACGGTAGCATCCGGACCAGAGCTACTGCACACTGCAATCATATAATTGGTATCGCGACTGAATACATAAGAATATTCTGTCTCCGCTCCGATCTGTTCCATCTTATACGTTTTCAAAAACGTATAACCGTCACTGATTTTTTGTATACAAGCATCCGGTTGGCATTGTGCAGAGGCATTCAACGAAAACATTGATAATACTCCAAGTAACACAACAAAAAAACTGTATTTTCTACTCATAATTTCTTCCCCTATTAATGATCCATTATGTTTAAACAATTTACAAAGTTTAAACACTTATTTAATGACACTATTGCGGATGTTCTCCACATTTTTCGTGATTTCGTAAATATCGTCTTCTGTATAATGAACAGTGCTTTCGCTTTCACTTTCAAAGGAAAGGACACCATTGACTTCCTTTACCTTTTGTTCTTTTACCACATAAGTGATCGAGATCTTGTCAAAAACGGCTTTCAAAGGCCCCAGGCGATCTACCAATGCATTGATTTTAGGATCATAGCTGTAATTGTCGAGCATAAGATAAATTTGCTCAAACGTTACTTTTTGTTCGGCAACTCTATCCATCAACGCTTTATTGTTTGTTTTCCCGGCAATCTTGCAAGACAGATGCAAGGCTTCCAACCACCCACCTGTTAGGATCAGTACACTTTGTTCCGAGCGTTTTTTCTCATACAAATAGTTATTGATGTCCTCGAAATTGCGAGTGGTTAAATACAGCAACGAATCAATATTATTCGCATTTAGAGCCAGACGTTTAATTTGTTCAAAATTATAAAATTGTCCTATTCCTAATTGATCTGACAAATCTCTTAATGCCGTGATATAGCTAATGGCATCTGCTGTATGGTTGTATAGGGAAATGTATCCTAAATCAGTACCATAGACTCCGAGATTTATAGCCTTACTAAAATTGCTGGTATATGAAGATTGATTGGAGGCATCGTTCAATAAACTCACATCGTAATGCTTGTTGGTCTCTTTGATCAAAAAAGATATTTCGAGCGGTGAAGGAATGGCTTTGATCAAATCACCGATGACTTCGTCTCCAATCTTTTTATGAGGCATTGCAATAGAATCTGCGATGTCCAGGAGTAACTCTTCATTTGATGCTTCCTTCTCCGAGCCACACGAAGAGAGTATGACACAGAAGATACCAACGAATACAATTTTTCTCATAAAAAGACTTTCATTCATAAAACCAGAGGGGCACAAAGGCACTTCGTGCTTAAACGGTAAAGATTAGAGCAGGTTACAATCACCTATTAATAATTTTTTGCAGTTTTTTGACCACATCAAATATACGTGCATAAAAGTCAAAATAGAGCATAATGAACATGATAAATACCATGAACCATACCACAAAAACATTAAACCAATAAGTCGGCAGCGTATGTTTAAACATTACCTTGACCGGAGAGAAAAAGTGTGTCCTATAGTCGAGCAATCCATCTGAATAAATGGGAGCAAAATAAATGTACTCTGTTTTTGGAATAAGATAACCTCTGTATACATCCGCTTTTTGTGCATTGTTTACGTTCCTTACGTATTCCGCCAGGTTCTCGTTATAATATTCATCCTTCAGCTTGAGCGTGTAACCTTCTCCATATTTCTTATCCAACACCGTCACCAGCTTGTCTTTCTGCATCGATGTTTCATTGTACAACAAATTAAGTACCTCATCTAATTGAGCCAAATAGAACTGTAACTTTTCAATATTGTTTTGATTGATTTCCGTAAATACCACATCAAGCTTTTGGTATTCATGTTTGGGTAACTTCAATAATTTTGCATAATCTTTCACAAACCGCACAGCTGGTCGGTAGTAAAGACTTATATCTTCTTTTTCTATTTTATTTTTAATTACTTTTTCTGTGAGCTGCTCCAATCCTGATCTCAAGTGAGGAATGCCATATACCGTATTAAATTGAGCAATGTGTTCTCTTTGTTCCAATTTAAAAAATCGCTTGTTGAATTTATTTTCCGCAAACTGATGAACAGAAATCCCTTCATATGCCCATCTCGAAATCATCGCATCAGCAAGTAGCGGTACGTTGGCTTTATTTTTTACGACATCATTTATCTTATCGAAGCTAAACATCGCCCCACTCAAGATCATTTGTGGAATCAACAAAATTGGGATAAGGATATAAACAGTGATAGCCGAATTGAATGTAGAGGAAGCATTTAATCCTATGAGATTGGCACCACAGGAAACCGTAAAGAGCATCAACCAATAGGGTAAAAACATCCCTTGTATCTCCAGTATAGAATTACCCACAGCAACAAAAAGCGCCATCTGCATGGCTGACAAGGCAAACAGAATCAGTACTTTTGAAAACAGGTAACTCATCCTGCTTAAATTTAAGAACTGCTCCCGCTTCAATATTTTTTTATCTTTAATAATCTCTTCCGCACTCACGCTCAGTCCCATGAATAAGGCTACAACAATAGACATCAGAATAAAGGCAGGGATATTATCGTTTTTCCTAAATACATATGCTGTATTTGCTTCGGTATTGTTGTAACGAATGATGAAAGCCAAAACAAAACCAAGTAATGGAGCTTCCAACAAATTGATGACAACGTATTGTTTGTTGCTCAACTTGGCTTTTACATCTCTCGCTACAAAAACTAAAAATTGTTTGAATCGTGATGTTTTCTTCGGAACGTTGATTTTTACGTTCCATAAATCTTTCAATGGTTTGAATGTAAAGTTTTCTCTGAATCCGGTATACCACTGTACGGGACTCGTTTTTCTTTTTCCTGTAAATTCACCAAATTCATTTACGACCTGCTCCTCTATGATGTTGAACAATTGCTCCGGATTCACGTTTCCACACGTCACGCAATAGCCGCTCTGGCTATCGGCCTGACGAGCCATTTGTTTAAAATAGGAAATGGCTTCAATGGGATTGCCATAGAAAATTTGATAACCGCCTGTATCCAGTAAAATAAATTTATCAAACATTTTATAGATGTCTGATGAAGGCTGGTGAATCACGACAAAAATCAATTTGCCTTTGTAGGTTAATTCTTTCAACAAGTCGATGACGTTTTCAGAGTCACGACTTGATAAACCGGAAGTAGGTTCATCCACAAAAAGAACAGCCGGTTCTCTGATCAACTCTAAAGCGATGTTTAGCCTCTTGCGTTGTCCACCGCTGATCGATTTGTTCAAAGGATCTCCTACTTTTAAATCTTTGATGTGAGACAAACCCAGATCACCCAATGTCTTGAGCACTCTTTCGACCAGCTCCTTATTTGATATTTCTCCAAAACAAAGTTTGGCACTATAGTATAAGTTTTCAAACACCGTCAGGTCTTCCATCAGCAAATCATCCTGAGGAATGTACCCGATCAATCCTTCTACGGCTTTTTTATCGTCGTAAATATTTAATCCATTGATGCAGACGCTTCCTTTGCTTGGTCTCTCCGAACCTGACAATACATTCAGCAACGTAGTTTTACCCGCACCACTTGAACCCATGATGCCTATGAGCTTCCCTGCATCTTCGGAAACATTGATATCTGTCAGACCAATTTTTTCATTGAAGAAACGGTATTCAAGATCCAATGCATTAAAGGATAATTTAACATCCTGCACTTCGCTGAGGAAATGCGCAACGATATCTGAATAGAAAAAGGTAGCACCGGATTTTAATTTGATGGTACTGCCATTGGAAAATAAAACCGTATCACCCTCTTGAATCTTTATACCATTCAAGGTACATTCCTCTTCTGCAAAATAGCGGAACAAGTAGACATCCACACTTGGTGCCCGCATGAATAAAAATGTTCCTTTGCTGTGCTCGTCGAGTTTTACAAATTTATTTTTTTCTTTAAAACGGTTTTCATCTGCGATGATCAGAATTCTTTCGGAATCAATATCCATAGCATCTTCTGACAAAACGAATTTTTCCAGCACCTGAAAATCTTCGTCTACCACGTTGAACGTTTGTGCTACGGTATAAATAATCTGCTTTCTCTCCTCGTTGTAATTTTTGTCGGAGTAAATGAGTTCGAGTAGTTCCTGCAATACGAAAAACTTCTGCGCCTGTGTCAGTGTCTCATTGATCTTTTTACAGATGGCTAAGGTCTTAACAGAATCTTTTACAGAAGTTAGCTTTGCCGGACTTTCTACCGAACCTTCTTTCTTCGCTTTTTTTTCTTTGCCAGCACCGACACGTTCGTCGTAGTAAGCAATGTATTCGTTGACGGAATCTTTGTCTAATTTCTGAGTAAACTTATTGATCACATACTGTCTCTCTTTTTCTGTGACACCTTCACCTTGTTTGGTGATGATGGCAAAGAGTTGAGCCAGCGCCTTAAGTATTTCCTCACTCATAGAAAATTATTTCAATAGGTTTTATATTCAAAAGGGATATTCACAATCTCTGAAAATTCTTCCCCTGCTTCCTGCATGTCTTCATCGTCTTTGTCAAAATACCAAATCACTTTCTTATCTGTAGATATTTTCTCTATAATATTAAAGATATCTAAGATTACTTTTGAAGATGCGGTATTAAAATATTCCAACTTCATGGCTAGAGCCGAACCTGCTTTTGCCGATGTGGCATATTGCTTTAGCCAATCCAACACTGGTTTGTAAAAACCGGCTGCGTCTTCGGGAAGAGATCTTCCTGAAATCTCCAACATGCCCGTAGCAGGATCGAAGTTGATATTGGGCGTGTCATCTGTTGCTTTTATTGATAGTGCATCCATACTCTTACAATTTAAATTTATTCGTTCACTCTTGCGATTTTTGTCCTAAAACAAAAAAATGATGAATGATCATTGATGGGTTCAAAAGAGTAATCTAATTTTTGTCCGGACTTTCTTGCGATGTCTACAAAACCCAAACCAGCTCCCCCCTTCTCTGACAATTGCGCATTCATTAACATCTCTTTGTATAAGTTTTTCAATCCTTCTTTATCGAGTGAATTGATTTGGCTAAGTTTTTCTTCCAAGGCAGGAATGAAAGAATTTTCAATGGCATTGCCAGAAACAATGCTGTAGTACTCACTGTCTTTGGCAATCATAAAAATGGCGCTGTTCCACAGTTTATCTTCCGCTACCTTATCGGTATGCTTGCAGATGTTTTGTAAACATTCGACCATGACATTGAATACTTTTTTCTTGGTACTGGATTCTTCTTCCATGTACTCCAGATTGCGCTCTGCCATGGATAACACGGACTTGGTGATCTCTTGTGTAAATTCACCTTCATACACTAAAATAAGACTGTTGTCTACCATCGTTTTGTGCAATTGATAGACATACTTCATGCTGCTCGTTTTACTCATTCTCGTATCAACTATAAGCTCGTTTTGTAAAAAAAATTCCCCAACTTCTCTGATTACTATAACCTTTAACGACAGGAAAAACGAAAGGTTATGCGTATGATTTGTGTTGCTACACGCAAGCCAATGCTGGTGCATGAAAGTAACAGGAGAAATCAAAGAATATTAGTGCATGTAAATGTTTTAATTTGAGATGAATTTGTCGTAATTGTACAACTCTTCTCCATTCTGTTTTGCGGAAGCGTATTATAAGATAAGGCAAAAAAAAATCATATACCTCATGCCAGGCCAATTACCCTCCTTGTTCATAGGAAGTTATCCCGTATTCACGAAATGTCCCGAAAGCAGGATGCCTGAATTTGCATTCATCGGTAGATCCAATGTGGGGAAATCTTCTTTGATCAATAACCTAACAGGATATAAGCAACTGGCAAAGACTTCTTCCACTCCAGGAAAGACTCAATTGATCAATTTGTTTGAAGTCAGCAAGTCCTGGATCCTGGCGGATTTGCCGGGTTATGGATTTGCAAAGGTTTCTAAAACCAGTCGTGAGAAGTGGGATAAAATGACGAAGGATTATTTGCTCAACAGGCCAAACCTGGCGATGGTCATGCTCCTGGTAGATGCTAGAATTCCTCCGCAAAAATCAGATATAGAATTCATCAATTGGTTGGGGCAAAACGGACTTTCTTTTTCTCTTGCTTTTACGAAAGCGGATAAGCAATCTAAAAATGCAACGGAAAAATTGTTGGCAGAATATTGGAAAGTACTCAAAGAATCATGGGAAGTGTTTCCTTCTCATATTATAACTTCTTCTGTGTCAGGAATGGGCAGAGATGAATTAATTGAATTGATTGAAATTGCTTGCTCCAATTATATGGAACAACAATAAATTTGAGTATATTTTCTTAATGTCTTATTATTGTAACCTGTAAACCACTTTGTATTATGAAAAATATCATTCTTCTCTTTGCACTTGCTTTCGTAGTGAGTT
Source organism: Chitinophagaceae bacterium (assembly GCA_028288365.1). Classification (GTDB taxonomy): domain Bacteria; phylum Bacteroidota; class Bacteroidia; order Cytophagales; family Cytophagaceae; genus JACMQM01. The sequence continues at coordinate 53,095 of JAQBNU010000063.1, forward strand.
TTCAGGTAGCAGCTCAGAACGGTCCTAATTATGGACCACCAGATGGAAAAGTAGTACCCGTAGCTGAATATTATGAAGGAGGAAAAGATGCCATGTACAAATTCATCGCAGCCAATATTACCTATCCGGTAAACGCAAAGCGCAATCGTATACAAGGCGAAGTCATCATCAGTCTGGATTTGGCAGCCGATGGTAAAATAGTCGCTGCGAAAGTAGTTAAAAACGTTGGCGGAGGTTGCGGAGACGAAGCGCTTAGAGTAGCGAAGATCATGAAGTTTAAAGCCTCTGGTTACAGCACCAGACAAAATCTGTCTATTTATTACAGACTATAACATAACAACGTATTCACAACATCATAAATACATTTATTTTCATGGAATTAAGAGAAATTGCAGCAGTTACAGGACGTGGTGGCCTTTTCAAGATTGTACAACCTACACGCACAGGAGTAATTCTGGAAAGCATTGACAGCAATGCCACACGATTGGTAGCCAATGGTAACGACCGTGTATCCATCTTGAATGAGATTTCTATTTACACGACTGATGCAGACGGGTCAAAACCATTAGAGACCGTTTTACATGCGATCACCGCAACGTTTAACGGCAACTTACCTGTTAATCCTAAATCTAATAATGACGAGCTAAGAGCTTTTATGAGCAAAGCGTTGCCTGAATACGATGAAAACCGCGTGTATGTATCGGATATCAAAAAATTAGTTTCATGGTACACTATCCTTCACACTGCCTATCCTGAATTATTGTCAGAGCAAAAAGAAGTGAAAGAAACTAAAAAAGAAAAAGCAGAAAAAACTACGGAAGAAGAACCCGCTGAAAAACCCGCTGCTAAGAAAAAAGCTGCTGCTAAGAAAGCTGCTAAATAATAAATAAAAAAGGAGCTTAGTGCTCCTTTTTTATTTATTATTTTTTTCTCCGGTCAGGTACAAACGCAATCCTACCGTAATCAGGTTATGATACATTGCTCTCTCACCTGTTGCATGACTATTAAACCTGACCAAAGAATACTGGTAACGCATCAGGAGTGAAATATTATCTGCAGGAAAAAACTCCACAGCCGGAGCTATTAAAAAATTTACTGCATCGTCTTTTTGATACGGTGCCTGATAACCCAATCCTCCGTCTATTTTATCATTGAGCAAAACAGAAGGCGTAATACCTGCCTGAAAACGAAAACGAGGATGCACCTTACAAGACAATACCAATGGAATATCCATGTAGTCCATTTTCCACTTTAAATAAATGAGAGAATCTTTAGACGTACTTCTACTGCCTTTCTCCATGAATTCAATTCCCAACAACACAGACCAACGTTTATTGATTACTCTTTCTACTCCAATGCCAAGCATCCATCCCGGTTTATGAAAACCACTCAAACGATCTCCATCGATCTGACAAGCATTCGCACCTGCGGTAATGATTCCTTTAAACGATTGTGCATTCACTTCGTTGAGAAACAAAAATGCGCATGTCACGAAAAAAAAGAGTAGTTTAAAAGTACTGTTGATGAATTGTTTTCTATACATGATAAAGTATATATAATATGAATGACTTTTTTTTAGCACTGAACGATTTAGAAAAAACAAATTCGTGGAACGATGATCATGCTTACGATTTTATTCATCGTGGTATTTCTAAATTAATGTCGAGAGATGTGCAGTTACTTTTTCAATTGCTTTATCGAATTGATGTGAAAGAAAGTTTAGTAAAAGAAATCTTTCAAGACTCCACCCAACAAGATGATCTTATACATAAACTGACGCTACTCGTTATTGCACGATTGAAACAGAAAGCAGAAATCAGACGCAACTATTCTTCGCAGTAACCCATGTTTGATTTTATTTTTTCTAACACATGATCAAGTAATCCGTTGGCGGAGCGGTATAACATATCATAGACTTCTTCAAATCCTTCCACACCGCCATAATAGGGATCCGGAACATTCAGGTCGTTCTTTGCTAACGGATCAAAAGAACGCATCAAATGCAAGTGATCGTGTGGCGCTATTTTTTTTAATGCTTCATAATTATTCAGATCCATCGCTAGGATGTAATCGAATGTTTCAAAATCCTGTGGCTTCACCTGACGTGCTTTGTGATGCAATGTGATTCCTTTAGCCAGACAAGTACTCTGCGCCCTTGGATCAGGATCACTTCCTATATGGTATGCACCTGTGCCCGCAGAATCTAATTCAATAGATTGGATTAATCCTCTTTCTTTCACCAAATGCGCCAGAATACCTTCAGCCATGGGCGAGCGGCAGATATTACCTAAACAAACTAAGAGTATTCGTTGTAAAACCATGATTTAAAATAAACTCTATTTATACTTTGTACGTATATGAACTACAAGTAAAAAATATATTAAAACTTTCTCCCAAAAGACGTTTACCATTTTTTACTTTTTTGTATCTACTTTCAAAGCTATTGTTTCTAACATGAAAAATAACTCTACAGGTAACAAACCATTTATTTTAAAAATTTCTCTTCTTTACTTATGCCTTTTTCTTTCTGTATGGATAGGCAAAAGTCACGAATCGATCTCTACGGTGTTTAATTACATTTCCAAAGCGACTGTAGTAGATTCCGCTCCTATGTTGGTGCAAATGCTGAATAAATGGTATTTTATCACGTTTTAGTTAGTTCTGAGATAAATAAGCTCATTTGATTGACTCTTCGGAGTTTTTTTTAGACCTTTATGTAATAATAATTATCATCTACTAATAGTTACTACCAAAATAAACTTCTTATTAAAACAACCTGGGAAATATTGGCCGAAAAGGGATTGAAAGCGACCACGCAACGCATTGTCATTTACGATGCCTTGATGAGCGATTGCAGTCACCCGACAGCGGAAACTATTCATGAGCTCATTAAAATCTCACATCCTACCATTTCTCTTGCCACTGTTTACAAAACGCTTGAGACCTTTGTGGAATATCAGCTGGCACAAAAAGTATCTACAGTAGAAGGTACTTATCGCTACGATGGAAAGACAGAAGAACATCACCACATCGTGATCGATGAGACCAATGAAATCATAGACTTTGATGATGAACAAATCAAAGCGTTGATGAAAGCACACCTGGCGCAAAAGAATATTGAGAATCTTGAAATCACAGACATTTCGATCCAGATACGAGGTCGAAAAATAGACGCAAACAAAACAATCACTATCAATAAGTTTTAACTCCCTAAATCAATTTCACTATGGCTCTTGTAGGTAAAAAAGCCCCTTCATTCATTGCACCGGCAGTGGTAAATGGCAATCAAATCGTTGAAGATTTCTCTTTGGATCAATTTCTTGGAAAGAAATACGTAGTCTTTTTCTTCTATCCAAAAGATTTCACGTTTGTATGTCCAACCGAACTGGTTGCATTTCAAGAACGTCTAAAAGCGTTTGAAGCATTGAACACTGCGGTGATCGGATGCTCTACTGATACTGAAAATTCTCACTTGGCTTGGTTGACACTTCCTGCTAATAAAGGCGGTATCGAAGGTGTTACTTATCCAATCGTTGCTGACGTCACCAAAACCATCGCCGCAAACTTCGGTGTATTGGGCGGAGAATACGATGTAGATGATAATGGTCTTCTCATCTTCAAAGGAAATGCAATCGCTTTCCGTGGTACATTCTTAATCGACAAACAAGGTGTAGTGCGTCACGAAGTGATCAACGATCTTCCATTGGGACGTAACATTGACGAAGCGGTGAGAATGGTAGAAGCCTTGCAACACGTGGAAGAACACGGCGAAGTTTGTCCTGCAGACTGGAATCAAAAAAAGAAAGCCATCAAAGCTACATTGGAAAGTGTAGGAGAATACATGGCGAAGTAATTCTTCTTTATCAAATAAAAAGGCCGCACTCATTGTGTGGCCTTTTTTATTTCCGTTAACTCTGATTATCTATTGTCCACTCTCTTCTATATAATCCAAATCTTTATCAAACGTTTCGTCTAATTGAGATAAGGAATAAAAAGAAATCAAAATCAATGCAGCACTCATCACATAACTCGCCCAGAAGATACCGTGTTTGGATGCCATGTAATCGAAGGCCAATGCAATTACTACCAATGAACCTCTGATGAAATTGGGAACCGTTGTTGCTACTGTAGCGCGTAAGTTGGTACCAAACTGTTCCGAGCCTACTGTAACAAACATCGCCCAGAAACCTACTGAAAATCCAAGCATCGTTACCGCTGTATAAAATACAGTAGAAGAAACATGATGTAAGTTTAGGTATGTAATAATCATCGCTGCACACAGGATGTAAAAAATAACAAACACTTTTTTCCTACTTTGCAACCATTGGCTCACTCCTCCGCTGGCTAAATCTCCAAATACCAAACCGCTGTAACATAACATCACACAAGTGCCTTGTTTTATTACACCTACTACTCCTAATGTTTTAGCAATCTCCGGAGATCTGCCGATTAATATTCCAATCACAAACCAAACTGGTAAACCAATGAGTATACAGTTCAAATATTTTTTGAATAATCTTTTACTGCTAAAAAGAGAAAAGAAATTTCCTTTGCTGACGGCTGCTTGCTTGTGTACTTTTTCAAAAATACCAGATTCAAATACACCAATACGCAACAACAATAAAGAAAGGCCTAAACCACCACCAATTAAATAAGATATTTTCCAACCGATGTTACCCACCAATGCCGCCACCACAGCGCCTGTCACACCGACAGATGCAACAACCATGGTTCCGTAGCCTCTGTATCTTTTATCCATGGATTCGGAGACCAATGTAATTCCAGCACCCAACTCACCAGCGAGACCAAGCCCAGCAAAAAAACGACAAATGATATAACCGTTCATATCTGTAACAAAAGCATTCGCCACGTTGGCAATTGAATAGACAAAGATGGATCCGAACAATACAGACAAGCGACCTTTTTTATCACCCAGAATGCCCCAGAAAATACCACCCAGCAGCATGCCGATCATTTGTACATTCAATAAAAACTGGAACTTCGCCAACACTTGATCGTCAGTAATGACCTCATGAAAAATAGCCTTAATGCTGTCTTTCCCTACAATCAAAAAAAGCACCAAGTCATACACATCCACAAAATAGCCCAGAGCGGCAACGATGACTGTTGCGTTGAATACATTCTTAAAAACTTTTTGTTCCATAATCTATTATTAAACCAGTATTAAAATTAATAAAACTTAGTTATTTATTAACTTAGTCCCTAAGAATTAATTCATTGTATCAACGCATGTCTTTACTTTATCATTTAGGAATTTATCTGTACAGCGCTTTATTATTTGTATTGTCAGCCTTTGGACATCAGAAAGCAGGCTTATGGATCAATGGACGTAAGGGATGGAAAAAAAGAATGCAGGATAAATTTAAAGACACTTCTTCCTGCGTCTGGTTTCATTGTGCTTCATTGGGAGAATATGAATTGTCCGTTCCGTTAATGCAAGACATCAAAAAAAAATACCCTAACAAAAAAATACTGGTCACTTTTTTCTCTCCTTCAGGATATGAAGTTCGAAAAAATGATTCCCTCGCTTTTCATACCGATTATCTTCCCATAGACAGTGTAGCGAATGCGCGCTATTTTATCGATACAGTAAAACCCGAAGTAGCATTGTTTGCCAAGTACGATTATTGGTATCATTATTTGAATGTACTGCATGCGAAAAAAATTCCTACATATGTTTTCTCAGCGACCTTTAGAGAGTCGCAAGTTTTTTTTAAATCGTATGGCACCTGGTACAAAAAAATGCTGGAGCAATTCACTACTCTTTTTGTCACCAATAACGCCTCTCAATTGCTACTTGAAAATGCAAACATTCATCAGGTCGTTGTAACTGGTGACAATCGCTATGACCGTGTATTCTCTACGGCCAAGCAAGATCGTACTTTCCCTTTCATCGATAACTTTAAAGCCAATGATCAACTTCTAATTGCGGGCAGTACATGGCCCGAAGATGAAGTGGTGCTGGCCTCGATGATCAATAAAGGATTACCTTCACTCCGTTACATCATCGCTCCACACGAAGTAGATGCAGCACATATTAAACAGCTGGAACAATTGCTTACTGTGAAAAGTATTCGTTATTCTTCTATCACCGAACAAACATCACTTGAAGATATTGCTGTCGTGATCATTGACAACATCGGCATGCTTTCTTCTTTGTATAAATACGGAAACATCGCTTATGTTGGAGGTGCTTTCAAACAAGGTTTACACAATATACTCGAGCCCTTGTCCTTCGGCCTTCCTGTGGTGTTCGGACCTCATTATAAAAAATTTCCGGAAGCGTTTGATTTTATAGCCATCGGAGGAGCGTTCAATATTACGAATGCCGTTGGTCTGGAATGGCAAACAAAAGAATTGCTGGACAAAAACAAACAAGAACAAATCAGCCGACTCAATGCCAGAGAGATTACCAAACACGTTGGCGCATCTGAAAAAATATTGAATCTCATTTCATGGAAGAATTAGTCAAAGGTGTCGTTGTCAAATCTACCGGATCATGGTATCAGGTGCGCAAAGACGATCATACGATCATACAAGCGCGCTTGCGTGGTAAGTTTAAGAACCATGACCTGAAAGTGACCAATCCTATTGCTGTTGGCGATGTGGTAGCCATGAAACAAGAGGCCGGCAACGAAAGTTACATCATTGAAGACATCACGCTTCGAAAAAATTACATCGTCAGAAGATCAACACGCAAAACTGCTTTCGGGCATTTGTTAGGATCTAACATTGATCAGGCCATTTTAATTTTTACTTTATCACATCCCAGAACATCGCTAGGATTTGTAGATCGTTTTTTGATTTCATGTGAAAGCTTTAGAATTGCGGCTCTTCTCATCATCAATAAAACAGATTTATTCACAGAGGAAGATTGGGAAAGCGCGAAAGGATTTAAAGAAATATATAACCATGCCGGTTATCAGGTGATCTTTGCTTCCGCACTCAACGGTGACGGTATTGAAGACATCAAAAAAGAATTAGGAAATAAAACATCGTTGATCGCAGGTCATTCGGGCGTAGGCAAATCCAGCTTCCTAAATGTTTTATGTCCGGGCGCAGGATTGAAAACATCCGACATTTCTGCCTTTTCTAATAAAGGTGTACATACCACAACCTTCGCTGAAATGCACAGCATCGATGAGCAGACACACCTGATCGATACGCCGGGAGTAAAGGAATGGGGACTATATCAAATAGGAAAAGAAGAAATTTCACATTACTACCCAGAGATGAGAGTGTTCATCGGTCAATGCAAATTTCACAACTGCAAACATTACAACGAACCCGGTTGTGTCGTCGTAGAAAAAGTAAAAGAAGGAATCATTCCTCTAGCAAGGTATCAGAATTACCTCAACATTCTGATGGAAGAAGAAGGACACAAATAAAAAAGTGATCAGTGGACAGCTGTCAGTGATCAGTATTTTTAAAATTCGATCGTGATCGTGTGTTCTGCTTCGTTATTTTTATAGGAAACGGTAAAGTAAGACGCCTCGCATATTTTTTTCACAATAGGAAGTCCGAGTCCAATGGAATTTTTCTTTTCTCCCAATTTTACAAAACGATCAAAAATCGTATTTACATCTCCCGTTAATGGCTTACCTGAATTGGTAACGACAATGCGATCCATGTTTATATCAATGGAGATATAACCTTCATCGATGTTGTGACGAATAGCATTTGAAATAATATTGGTCATCAGGATATCCATCAAGGCTTGATTCGCCCTGATCAGAATAGATCCATCGTATTTTTCAATCACTACAATTTTCCGATCTTCAATGATACCAGAAAAAAAGTTAACCAGCTTTTTAGATACCGCAGCAATATCTACCAACGTAACGTCAGGAAATTGATTGTTGTCAATCTGTGACAACAGCAATAACCCTTTGCTCAAAGAAGAGATTCTTTTCACCGCATCCATGATACTGCTGATCTGGTTCATCTCTTCTTCCTGCAGTTGTGGCGACTGGATCATATTCTCCAGGTTGTTCTGAATGATGGCTAAAGGTGTTTGTAGTTCATGCGAAAAATTTTCATTGAATTCTTTTTGACTTCTAAAATCTTCGTGGATTTTAGAAGTCATTAAATGCAAATTATGAATGAGCTGATCAAATTCTTTGATGTTGACTTTTTCATAATGTAAGACTTCTCCCGTTTTAATATCGTATGATTTCAAACGATCCATGATGAAATAAAAGGGAGCCCAAATTCTAACTGAGATCATGTTATTGATCATCAACACACCGATCAATAATATCATGAACATCACAATCCCTACGGGAATGATGGAGTCTATCAATTCTTCCTCGCGTTGTAAGGATTGTCTGATCTTGAGAATATAATATTCACCGTTGTGTTTGAATACACTTTCCAACTGACGCTGCGTCTGTTTCAACGTCGTATCCTGAGAAAAACTAATGGTGCTGTATCGGTCGTATTCTTTGTGTTGACCGGCAATGGTATGTATATAAAAATCTTTATTGAGTTTTAGCGAATCTATTTCCCGCTCGTACCGAAGGTTTTCAATCAACACTATTTTTTCCTGATGTAAGGCTTCGTCTATGCCGTCATTGATCACTTCTTTAATAGAGAAATAAAAAAAGAGAGAACCTATTGAAAAAACGAATAAGGAATAAACCAGGTAATAGCGGGTAGATTTATCTAATAGATTCATCAGGTCGTAAATTTATAGCCTATGCCATATACTGTTTTAATGTAATCGTTAGCACCTGCGTCTATCAATTTTTTGCGGGTATTTTTAATGTGTGTATATATAAAATCCAATGAGTCTGCATTGTCCATGTAGTCGCCCCACACATGCTCTGCCAGCGAATCTTTAGGAATGACTCTCCCTTTATTGGAAATAAAATACAACAAAATTTCGTACTCTTTTCCTGTTAGGTTAATGGGTTTATCGTTTACCAAAACTTCTCTTGAATCTATGTTCACTGTAATTTCATTGAACACCACCTGATTCGCGCCTGAAAAATTTCTGCGACGCACAATAGATTTTACGCGCGCATTCAACTCTGACAAGTGAAAAGGTTTTACGAGGTAATCATCCGATCCGATTTCCAAACCAGTGATGCGATCTTCCAACGAATTTTTTGCAGACACAATAATCACACCGCCTTCAATGCCTTTCGCTTTGATTTCTTTAATGATGTCCAATCCATTGCCATCAGGTAACATGATGTCCACGATAAAACAATCGTAATCGTACACGCCTATTTTTTCAATGGCTTCTTTAGAAGAACCAGCGCTCTCGCACAAGTACCCTTCTGCACTCAGGTAAGTGATTACTGATTTTCTGAGTTCTTTTTCGTCTTCGATGACCAGTATTTTCATACGGATAATTTAGGTATAAATTCACAAAAAAAGGTCGCACGAAGCGACCTTTTTTTAAACCATTACAAATACAAACCAACTTACATTAATCAACATTATCGTGTAGGAACTTGTTGTTCCCTAATATTTCATTGTCTTCGTTCAATTGAAACCTAGAAATGTTTCTTTCAGAAGAGTGTGGGTAATCAGAAAGTGTGGTATTGTTCCTTTTGTAAGCAGGAATCTCCAACATCTGCTTAAACTCTTCTGGTGTCATTCCTGAAGAATTAGCACTCAACGATTTCAACTTGTCTTTTCTCTCGTTTAAACGATCGAATTTTTTCTGCATATCGTTTTCAAACTCATCTACGATATGGTTGGTATGTTGAGTCGGAACAACTTTCTCTACTTGTTGTACCGTATCGTTATCCAAATCATGAATGATGTACTCCTGTTTTTGTTCACGCTTAGGTTCCTCTTTAGGCTCTAAGCTAAAGATGATTTGTGAACGCTCTTCCTGCTTTGGTTTCTCTGGTTCGCTGGTGAACAAAGAAGGATTGGTATTGAACATTTTTTGCTTGAAAATGATCGGCTCTTCTTTCTTGATCACCTTGTCTGTTTCCAAATCAATCACTTTGCGTTGTTCCATTTCCTGTTGAATGGAATTGGCTTCGTAACCTGTAGCAATGACTGTCACTACCAATTCATCCGCCAGTGAATTATCTTCACCGTAGCCCCAAATCATGAAGGCATCACTTGCCACTTCTTCCTGGATATAATCTGTGATTTCAGATAATTCATCCATGGTCATGTTGGCTTGTGGACCGTAAGTAACAGAGAATAAAATTTTGCCTGCACCTTTTACATTCGTGTTGTTCAACAAAGGAGAATGCAAAGCCAACTCAGCCGCTTGTCTCGCTCTATTTTCACCACTCGCTCTGCCAGAGCCCATCACAGCTGCACCGGAATCTTTCATTACTGTTCTCACATCTTCAAAGTCGATGTTCATCGTAGCATTGATCGTGATGATCTCCGCGATGCTTTTTGCTGCTGTCAGCAAAATATCATCCGCTTTTCCGAAGGCTTCTTTCAATGAAAGATTGCCGTATACTTCTCTTAATTTATCGTTAACAATTACTAACACAGTATCGCAGTATTGTCTCATCTCTGCGATGCCCTGTTCGGCTTGCATGTTTTTTCTTTTTCCTTCGAAAGAAAATGGAGCCGTTACAATTCCAACTGTTAAGATATCCATTTCACGAGCGATCTTCGCTATCACAGGAGCAGCGCCTGTTCCGGTACCACCGCCCATACCCGCTGTGATGAATAACATTTTGGTATTGTCGCTCAAATATTCTCTGATCTCTTCTTTGCTTTCCATGGCAGAGTGTTTTCCGATTTCCGGATTGGCACCTGCACCTAAACTTCTGTTTCCTAATTGAAGTCTATTTGGAATGGGACTGCTTTTCAGCGCCTGAAGATCCGTGTTAGAGACCACGAACTCCACGTCTTTAATACCCATGCTGTACATGTGATTTACAGCATTGCTTCCGCCTCCGCCAACACCAATGACCTTGATGATGGACTTATGATGGTCCGGGATTTCAAATTGATAATTGTTTGATAACATATTTGTAGTTGTTTGGTTTCGCTTTAATTAACTTTTGAAGTCTGTATCGTTGTAGTCATCCAGCATGAATCCTTTGATACGCTCGCTGATCTTTTTTGTAAAGTCAGAAACTTTCAGCGCCGGTTGCGAAGATGACTTTTTCGTACCTCCCACTTTATCAGACACGACTTCACTGTATTTATTTTCTCTTTCATCGATCGACCAGAAGCCAGCAAGAACAAGACCAATCGCTGTAGCGTACATTGGACTTTTTACTTCTTCCATTTTCGATTTACCAAGATGCTCGTTCGGGTGACCGATGCGTACATCCATACCCGTGATGAGTTCGAACAATTGTTTAGCATTTGCCAATTGAGAACCACCACCTGTGATGACAATACCTCCAGCAATTTTATTGTAGTAACCAGAGTTCACAATTTCCATGTGTACCATTTCTACAATCTCCGTCATACGAGCTTCAATTACTTGCGCCAGATTTTTTCTGGAGATCTCTTTATTCGGTCTGTCTTTCAAAGCCTGAATAGAAATGATTTCATTTGGCTTCGTCATCGACGACATGGCTGATCCGTATTTCACTTTCAATTGTTCCGCTTGCTTTTGCATTACCTTGCAACCCTCCGTGATATCTGACGTGATGATGTTACCCCCAAAAGGAATCACTGCAGTATGACGAATAATATTGTCGTAGAAGATCGCTACATCAGTCGTACCACCACCGATATCTACCAATACTATACCTGCTTCTTTTTCTTCTTTAGTCAATACCGACAAACTGGAAGCAATCGGTTCCAAAATCAATTCATCAATTTTGAGATTGGATTTATCAATACACTTCTTGATATTTTTGATTGCATTGGTTTGTGCAGTGATCACGTGAAAGTCTGCTTGCAGCCTTACACCAATCATGCCTACCGGATCGTTTATTTTTTCTACACCATCTACAGTATATACCTGAGGCATCACGTGAATAATTTCGTTGCCCAATGGAAAAACGGTTTTGTACATGTCCATCGTCAATTGCGTAACATCGTCTACAGAGATTTCATCTTCTCCATTGTGACGTGTACGCGAACCGTGGTGTACAGAACTTCTGATGTGCTGTCCCGCGATGCCTACATTCACCACTTCTATGTTCACACCGGATTGATCTTCTGCTTCCTTTACGGCTTTTACAATCGATTGCATGGTGCTGTTGATATTGGTCACCATACCTCTGATCACTCCTTCCGATACGGCTGTGCCCATACCCAGGATTTCGAGTTTACCGAACTCATTTTTGCGACCAACGATTGCGCATATTTTAGTGGTACCTATATCAAGGCCGACTACTAATTCGTTATTTTTTTGCATAGCCATAAATTTTAATCACAAATGATTTGGTCTTTGTACTGAACATTTACTGCCTGGTAAGCATCCCAACCACGCAAGGGTAAGATCTCCTTAAAGAAGATGTTTAACTTTTTTAATTTAATATCAAGATCATCGGGTTTACCGAATTTAATTTCATAATCTCCAATCTGCGGAAAAATGATGATCGTACCGTCTTTCTGTATTTTCAATTCTGATACTTGTGCGTTCCAGTGTTTATCGGTACTTACACGTTTAAAAAACTCTACGTAGGCGTTCCAATCGGGAGAATCCACGAATGCCGTATCTGCAAACTTGTACGTGTAGTCTCCTCTTACGATCAATGTCCGGCTAGTATATTTAGGAGAGACAGCAATCAACTTCCCATTAGGTAATAAGTATTTATCATTGATACCGTTGTAATAGATACGCGCCAAAGGCTTCACCTGTTTAACTTCTATCTTTACTACGCCAGAATGATTTTTGAATACCTGCACATCTTCTACAAACGGACACGCTTTCACTCTGTTTTCCAATAATTTCAAATCAATCTCACGCAAGTATTTTCCTACAATCGGATCTTCGTCGTTGTGCGTGATCAGACGCAGAATTTCCTTTTCATCAATGAAATAGTTTTCATATTCATTGTTGATGTCCACTCTGATTTTCTTCACTGTGCGGTAATAAGAATTACCCACCAGGTAAGCAGAGAGTATGATGACTCCCGCTATCGTAGCGATGACATATAGTTTGGGCGATATGTTTATTTTAGGAAATTTCATTTCCAGCTTTTGCTTCACTTATTTTTTTAATCGGTAAAATCAATTGATCAATGTCGCCCGCTCCTAAAGTAGCCAGTACTTCTACTTCGTGTGTCATCAGTAAGTCTACCAATTCTTCTTTACTCATCAACTTCTTATACGAACACGTAATTTTATCCAACAACACAGAAGATGTAATACCTGCAATCGGCAATTCCCTAGCAGGATAAATATCAAGCAAGAATACTTCATCTGACAAACTCAATGCTTCTGCGAAACCGTCCATGAAATCTTTGGTGCGCGAAAACAAATGTGGTTGAAATACCACGGACAATTTTTTAGAAGGGTAAACGGACTTTACTCCTTTGATGAAATTGCTCACTTCTTCCGGATGGTGTGCATAATCATCGATGTAGACCAACTTTGGACTTCTTACATGGTATTCAAACCTTCTTTTCACACCTTTGAAAGAAGCGATGCCTTTTTTTATTTCTGTTTCAGACAACCCTACCGCTTCACATGCGAGGAAAGCGGCAAGGGCATTGTTTTGATTGTGCAAGCCCGGCATATCGAGTGTAAAACTCTTTTCGCCTTTTCCTTTTACAGACACATCAATACTTCCTTCTGCATTCACTTCGGAAGAAGAAACATAATAATCTGCGCCAGGAGCTCCAAAGGTTACTTGTGTTTGGAGTTGAGGTTGCTTGTCGAAATCAGAACCAAACTTCTCAATCAATGTTCCTCCTTTTCTAATCTTTCCTATAAAATCTACGAAGGCTTGTTTGAAGGCCACCTCTGTGCCGTATATATCCAGGTGATCAGGATCGGTGGCATTGACAATGACTACGTCAGGGTTCAGGTGCAAGAAGGATCGATCGAATTCATCGGCTTCTACAACAAACACAATGTTTCCTTTTTCAAAATCCGGAAACAATACATTGGTATTATAATTCTGTGTGATGCCTCCAAGGAATGCGGCAACGTTTTGTCCCGCATCTTTCAGGATATGCGCCACCATGGAAGAAGTAGTTGTTTTTCCATGTGTACCTGAAACGGCTACGGTAAAATAATTTTGAGCAATCGCTCCCAACAACTCTGCACGCTTGATCATATTATTCCCTTTGGCAAAGAAATACTGGTATTGAATAGCTGTAATGGGAACAGCAGGTGTATAGACAACTAAAACACCTTCTTCTTTGTAGGAATCAGGAATCACAAACAAAGAATCGGAATAGTTGATGTCTATGCCTTCTTTCTGTAACTGCTTGGTCAGAGGAGTTTCGGTTTTATCATAACCCGCTACTTCTTTGCCTTCCATCACCAGCCAGCGTGCCAAAGCACTCATACCGATACCACCGATACCTAAGAAATAAACTTTCGATATGTTATTTAAATGATCCAACTAGTTGATCTCCTTTTTCATTAATGCTACAATATCTTTTGCTGCATTGGGTTTTGCTAACGCAGCGATGTTTCGCGCAATGTTATCTGAAACACTTTTATCTTTTATCAAGTCAGCAAGCACGTTCACCAATTGAGTAACGGCTTCCGCATCTTTCACCAACAAGGCCGCATCTTTTTTTACCAATGCCATGGCATTTTTTGTTTGATGATCTTCTGTTACATTCGGTGAAGGGATTAAAATGACAGGTTTACCAACGATTGCCAATTCCGACACAGCGATCGCTCCGGCTCTGGACACGATGAAATCAGCAGCTGCATACGCTTTATCCATATCTTTGATGAAGGCTGTCACCTTTACCGAATCACTGTTAAATAAAGCCAATCGCTCTGCATCACGGTTGCCTGTTTGCCAGATCAACTGCACATCCAATTCTTTTATGATTTGTAAACCGGCTTCTATGCTTTTGTTAATCGTTGTCGCTCCCAAACTTCCACCGATGACCAATACTGTTTTCTTTTCTTCTTTCAATCCCCAATTACTTTTGGCAGACGTGGTGGATTGCTGTAAAGACTTCAACACATTCAAGCGAATAGGATTTCCAGTTTGAATCACTAAATCTAATTTACCTTTCGGAAAAAACTTATCCATGTCGTCGTAGGCAACACAAATTTTCTTTGCCCATTTAGATAATACTTTATTCGCTAAGCCTGCATAAGAATTTTGTTCTTGTATAATAATCGGAATACCTTTCACTGCTGCTGCAAACAAAAGAGGTGCACTTGCATAACCTCCGAAACCAGCCACCATGTGAGGCTTGAATGATGACAACAATTGAAAAGATTGTACCAAACTTCTGATAATGTAGAAAGGAAGCAATAAATTTTTCAACGTCAACTTTCTTTGCAATCCTCTGATCGGTAATCCAACAATTTTAAAACCTGCGTCCGGCACTTTTTGCATTTCCATTTTGCCTTGTGCACCCACAAATAAAATCTCCGATTGAGGGAATTGGCTTTGCCATTCTTCCGCTACTGCTACTGCAGGGAATATATGTCCGCCGGTTCCTCCACCGCTGATCATGATGCGATATGTAGATGCACTATTATTCATCGGTTGCTATTTCTTCTACAATGTCTCCTCTACTTACACTCAATATAATTCCTAAAGACAATCCTGTAAATAACAAAGACGTTCCTCCCATACTCAGCAAAGGGAGCGGTTGTCCGGTGATCGGTCCTACGCCTACCGCAACACCCATGTTGATCATGGCCTGTATCACCAAACCAAAAGCGAGTCCGGCGGATAACAATCCGCCAAAGGCTCGATCACTGTTTGCTGCTACTTTCATCCCTCGATACAACAAGGCCAGGTATAAGAATAAAATAAATAAGCCACCGATGAATCCATACTCTTCAATGATGATCGAGTAGATAAAATCTGAATAGGAATGCGGAAGAAAATTCTTCTGATCGCTATTGCCAGGACCTTTGCCTAGCAAGCCTCCGTTCCAAATGGCGATGTAGGATTGTTCAGCCTGGAATGGAATGCTCTCATACTTTTGTGTGTCATCCGGATTAAAGAATACAGCTAAACGTTTCAACGCTGTTCTTCCTCTTTGTCCAAAACTCAAGGCCACTGTACCCACCAATATTCCTGACAAGGCAAGCATCAATAAATACTTCATCGGTACACGACCAATAAACATGAGCAACATACAGGTTGAAAATAAAATCAACGCTGTCGATAAGTTGGCCAGTGCAATCAATCCGCAAATGATCCCACTATACATCAACACAGGGACAAATGATTTTTTCCAATCGTCAATATTGTTTTGATTTCTAGCCAACACACTGGCCAGGTAAGCGATCAAAGACAACTTTGCAAAATCAGAGGGTTGAAACGATTGATTGATCAATGGAATCGTGATCCAACGATTCGCATCATTCAATTTACTACCAAATGCGAAAGCCAGCACCAGCATGGGGATAGAAACCAACACACCCAATTTGCTGAGGCGCGCATAATATTTATAATTCAGTTTATGCGCATACCACATCACAACAAAACTCAGGAACATCAGCATGCCGTGTTTCATCAAGTAGTGTTCTGTATTACCGCCATTCTTTTTGTAAGCCAAAGAACCTGACGCGCTATATACCACCATGATACTGACCAAACTGAGCAATATGACAATTGCCCAAAGGACCGGATCGCCCTTTAAGTTATTGCTTAGCCAACGTTTAATCTTTTCTACCATTATTTTAATTCAGCTACTAATGTTTTAAACTGATCACCACGATCTTCGTAGTTATTGAACAAATCAAAACTCGCGCAAGCCGGTGACAACAATACGACATCGCCTGACGTCGCCAATTGTTTGGATTGATCTATCGCTTCTTTCATGCTCGAAGCATCTACCATCTTTTCTACTTTTTTCCCAAAGAATTCGTGGAGTTTGGAATTATCTTTTCCCAAACAGACCAATGCTTTTACTCTTTCTTTCACCAATCCTTCAATGGCTGTGTAATCATTGCCTTTGTCTACTCCTCCTGCTATCCACACAATATTTTTTGGAATGGCATCTAATGCATAATACACCGAATCAACATTCGTTGCTTTGGAATCGTTGATGTAGGTCACGTTTTGAAACTCGCGAACAAATTCCAAACGATGAGCAGCATTCTTAAAAGTGGATGCTTTCTCTACAAACTGACGTGCGTCCAAACCCAGTGCCGCCGCAGCGGTAAAGCCCGCCATCATGTTGGTCAGGTTGTGCTTGCCTTTCAATGGCAGTTGATCGATGGGCAATTTTACACCAGTACTGTTTTGCAAATAAATGTATTGATCATCTGCGAAAGCCCCATTCGCCTTTTCGTTTTTTAAAGAAATGCCCAATATGTTGGTATCCAACAAACGTGTCGGCATTTCCTTCGCTAAAACAGGATCATCTTCTGATACAATCAGGAAAGTAGAGGCATCTGCATTCTGAGCAATCCTGAACTTGGAAGCGATGTAATTTTCAAATTTGTATTCGTATCGATCTAAATGATCTGGCGTGATGTTGAGCAAGATCGATACAAATGGTTTCAAACTATACGTGCCATCCAATTGAAAACTGCTCAACTCCAACACGTAGTAGTCCATATCTTCGGACCATACCTGCCAGGCAAAACTTTTTCCGATGTTGCCAGCCAGTCCAACATGCAATCCCATTTCTTTCAACAAATGGTAAGTGAACAAAGTGGTTGTTGTCTTACCGTTGCTGCCAGTGATAGCAACAAGTTTAGCATGTGTATATTTTGATGCAAATTCTATTTCCGAGATGACAGGAATTCCTTTGGCTACCAGCTTTTTTACCAATGGTGCCTTATCCGGAATACCAGGACTTTTGATGACCACATCAGATGTCAAAATAATTTCTTCCGAATGTTTTCCTTCTTCAAAGTCAATTCCATATTCTGTCAGCACTTCCTTGTATTTAGGAGCGATGCTTCCCTGATCTGATACAAACACAGAGAAGCCTTTGGACTTGGCCAATAAAGCCGAGCCTGTACCACTCTCTCCTGCACCCAATATGGAAATCTTTTGTGTCATGAATCTTATCTCAATTTTAATGTAGCGACTGCCAGTATGGCCAATAGAATACCAACGATCCAGAAACGTGTTACAATTTTCGATTCGTGAATAGCCATCTTTTGGTAGTGGTGATGAAGAGGAGCCATCTTAAATATTCTTCTGCCTTCGCCGTATTTTCTTTTGGTGTATTTAAAGTAACCCACTTGCAACATCACGGATAAATTTTCCATCAGGAAGATTCCGCAAATCACAGGCAGCAATAATTCTTTTCTAACAGTCAATGCCAAGACAGCAATCACACCACCCAACATCAAACTTCCTGTATCACCCATGAACACTTGTGCCGGGTAAGAATTGTACCACAAGAAGCCAATACACGCGCCTACAAAGGCCGCGCAGAACACCACGATCTCTCCTGAATTAGGAATGAACATGATGTTGAGGTAACTGGAGAAAATGGCATTACCCGATACATAAGCAAAGATGAGGAACGTGACACCAATGATAGCCGATGTTCCGGCAGCGAGTCCGTCTATGCCATCCGTCATATTTGCTCCGTTGGACACAGCCGTAATAATGAATACGGCAACGATCACATACACTACCCAGGCAAAATCTTCAGGGATCGCCAACAGGTTGGAATAATCAAACTCGTTGTTTTTCAAAAATGGAATCGTGGTGATGAGATCTTTCTGATCGGTAAAGACATTAGAACTCTCAATCGTAGATGTTACCTGCGTATCCGAATTGATGTACTTACGAATCACGACCGAATCATTGAACACCAGCACAAAACCAACCAACAAACCCAATGATACCTGACCGATCACTTTGAATGTTCCTTTCAGACCTTCTTTATTTTTCTTAAACACTTTAATGTAGTCGTCCAAGAAACCGATCAATCCCATCCAAAGTGCAGAGACCAATAATAACAAGATGTATACATTATCTAATTTGGCAAACAATAAAGTCGGTACGATGATGCTGATCAAAATCATGATGCCGCCCATGGTTGGGGTACCCGTTTTTTCTACCTGACCCTGAAGTCCAAGATCTCTCACGCTTTCACCGATTTGTTTGGAACGAATAAAACGAATGATCTTTCCTCCCCAAATCAAAGAAAGCCCTAGCGACAACATAGCCGCAAGTACCGCTCTAAACGTAATGTATTTGAAAACCCCTGCTCCGAGGAAATCAAATTCTGTATCCAGGTAA
>JAQBNU010000089.1 GCA_028288365.1 Chitinophagaceae bacterium
GCAAAGCCGATGCGGAAAAACTGATCAAAGAATTCGCTGAAAATCCGGAAGCAAAAGTATTGAACGGACGTTGGGGACCATATATTGCATTCGGCAAACTGAACATTAAAATCCCTAAAGACCGCGAACCTTCTTCGGTGACATTGGAAGAAATTTTAGTATGGTCAGAAGGTGTTACAGCGAAACCATCACGCTGGGGACGGAAAGCAGCAGCGAAAGAACCAGCGAAGAAAGCTCCTGCTAAGAAGGCTGCCACTAAAAAAGCACCGGCTAAAAAAGCAGCAGCGAAGAAAAAAGCGCCCGCAAAGAAAGCGGTAGCCAAAGAAAGCAAAGCTCCCGTAGCCAAGAAGCCTGCAGCGAAGAAAGTGGCAGCTAAAAAGGCAGCGAAGAAAAAATAATTTGTGCGAGCAGTAAGCCGTGAACTGCTATGAAAATGAATTGATGGTAAGTAAAGGTTGCATTTTGTAACTTATACTTACCATTATTTATTTATAACGACTTACTCTTTCCCTATTCTCCTATAGATATATGAAAAACATCGTCGTACTATCCGGCGCGGGCATCAGCGCTGAAAGCGGTATCAAAACCTTCCGCGATTCCGGTGGCTTGTGGGAAGGATACGATATTCAGGAAGTGGCTACACCAGAAGGTTTTTATAAGAATCCTGCCTTGGTACTGGATTTTTATAACATGCGCCGCAAGCAGGCATTGACAGCTGAACCCAATGCCGGACATCTGGCGTTGGTGGAATTGGAAAAGCATTTTCAGGTTCATGTCATTACTCAAAACGTAGACAACTTGCATGAGAAAGCAGGTTCCTCTCAAATTCTTCATTTGCACGGAGAACTTTTTAAATCACGCAGTACCTCCAATCCCTCTCTTGTGTACGATGTACAAGGCTGGGAATTAAAACTGGGAGACACTTGTGAAAGAGGTTCTCAACTTCGTCCGCACATCGTATGGTTTGGTGAAGCAGTGTCCGCCATGGACCAGGCCATCAAAGAAGTTCGTAAAGCGGATGTACTCATTATTGTAGGCACTTCTATGCAGGTCTATCCTGCTGCAGGGTTAATTGATTACGCGGCACAAGGCATACCGATTTATGTAATAGATCCTAATATGCCTTCCATTAACGCACGACCGAATCTTCACCTCATTACCCAACCGGCATCGATAGGATTAACCGATGTAGTAAATCAATTGATAATGAACAATGAACAGTAAGCCACATCCCTATTGCTTACAGCCTATTGCTCCTTGCCCACTGTTCTGATAAAAAGTTGACGTCCTCATCTTTTTTCACTATTTTTACAGCAAGTTCCACGTCAGGAGTCATCTCCCACTTGTCACTAACTATTAACTACTAACAATTATCTATGAGCAAATCACAAGAAACGTGGAACAAAAAAGAAACGGAGAAGAAGAAACAGCAGAAGAAAAAAGAAAAAGAACAGAAGAAGCAGGAGCGTAAAGACAATCCTAAATCTTCCAACATTGAAGACATGATGGCCTACGTAGATGAATACGGTAACATCACTTCTACGCCTCCAGATCCTAAGAAAAAAATTAAAATCAACGAAGCCGACATTTCGATTGGTGTTGCCCGTCAGATAGCTACAGAAGTGGATACTGTGCGTAAAGGTACCGTAACGTTCTTCAATGAAAGCAAAGGATATGGGTTCATCAAAGACAGCGAAACTCAAGAAAGCATCTTTGTTCACGTTAATGGTTTGGAAGAACCCATCAAAGAAAACAACAAAGTAACCTTTGAAACTGAAAACAGTCCAAAAGGGCTGAACGCCATCAAAGTGAAACTATCGAAATAAACACCTCTTTGTCCCATTCATCATCGTCGGCATTTTTTACAGGCCTTACCTGTAGCCGCGACAGCTGATGATAAGCTCCTGCCTCCTTCCTTATATTTTCGTTTCTACATTTCATTGAAAGAGACGAGAGAAACTCCTTTACTTTTACCTAAAAAGTGTTTAAACAATTAAGTACCACACTACGTATTGGTTAGGAGGAGGCTTTCTATCCCCAAAAGCATATTTTTCACACTTAAATATGCTGCAATTTCACTACAAATATAACTTAACCATTAAAAATTATAATCATTTTAATCTTACTTGATAATATATAAATAACTATTAATCAATATATTAAATATTTAAACTTCTTTTAATTATATGCAATTAAGTACAAAACATAACTTTATCACTAAATAGTATAAACTTTTTTATGTTTTTTATGTCTTATACTAGTGGACTGTTATGGCACATAACTCGCAAAAAGCATGAAAAAAAGAAATACGTTCGCTCTTATCGCATCTGTCTTATTTTTATTGGTTTATGCATTTAAACCGGCTTATGCTCAATTGCCTACTTCAGATCTGTTGGTTGGTTATCATCAGAACTGGAGCAGTCTTAAATTGAGTCAGGCACATGCCAATTACAATGTTATCTGTCTGGCTTTTGGCTTACCAGGAGGAGCTCCATCGGGTAATACATATAATATACAATATGCCTTACCTGCTGGTTATACTACCGTGGCTCAAATGACAACGGAGATCGATGCCTTGCATGCAGCAGGAAAAGTCGTGTTGTTGAGTATAGGAGGAGCAACCGGTCCAATAATGATTAATTCTGCCGCACAGCAAACCATTTTTGAAAATTCCATTACATCTATCTTTACCACGTATGGCAACAAAATCGATGGTATAGACATGGACCTTGAAACTTCTTCCATGGCTTTTGGTTCAACCTGGACGATGACAAGTCCTGCACCAGGCCAAACCTATATGGTGAACGGAATTAAAAACATCATGGCTACTTACCTTGCCACCAATGGCAAGAAGATGATCCTTACTATGGCTCCTGAAGTTATCTACTTAATGGGAGCTCTTTCCAACTACCAAATCACTAATACCAATGGTGGTGCATTCCTACCTATTCTTGACGGGTTAAGAGCAGACTTTGATTTGCTGCACATGCAATTGTATAATGCCGGGGGCGCTTCAGGTGGCGTTGTTGCATGGAACAATACGATCTATTATGATAACGGGAACATGGATTTTGCTTTGGCCATGAATGAATCAGTGATCAAAGGATTTACATTACTCAATGGCAAAGGAACATTCACGGGTATTCCTGCTTCTAAAGTGGCATTTGGGTTACCCGCTACATCTGCGGCTTCTACAGCGGGGACAGGCTATGTCACTCCTGCCAAGATTTGTCCGGGTGTAAAATACTTTAAAGGGCTCATCACGAAAGCCGCTTCTGGCGTAGCATCTTATACCATGTCGGGTGCTTATCCAACCATGCGGGGTTTGATGACCTGGTCGATCAATGAAGACTTTACCAGTGTAAACGGTACATGGAACTTTGCCATCAATTTTAATACGGCTTGTAGCTTTAGCACATTGCCTGTGGAGTTCTCCGACTTCCAGGTAATGGAACAAGACCAAGGTGTATTCATCAGCTGGGAAACGGCAACAGAAGAGAATGCACATCATTTCAGTATACAACGTTCTGCTGACGGTAAAGAGTTTACAGACATCGGCAGTGTACCGGCGACAGGCAATTCCAATACTGCACATTCCTACAGTTATATCGATCCCACTACTCCAAGTGAAATTGTTTACTATCGTATCAAAGAAGTAGATGTAAACGGCGACGCCACCTATACTGCCATCAAGACCATACACCCTCACCAATTGAATATCGCCGTATATCCCAACCCTTCGAAAGCCGCATTCACTTTGCGTTCAGATCAGGAACTGCAACTTATTTTACAAAACATAAACGGTTCTGTACTTTCTACAACACAGTATACACCTAACGGATCTACTTTAAGTTTTGGAGAATCACTACCGGTCGGTATGTATATTTTATCCGTACAGGGAATCGGAGCAAGCGAAAGCATCAGACTAGTGAAAGAATAGTATCTGTCTTTCCTTCCAGAAAAAGGTACTGGCATAAAGCCATTACCTTTTTTTATGCCAGTACTTCATCTAGTCCAATTTTTTAAGCTAATATTCTAATTGCAAAGCATTTATTAACAAATAAATCCATCCGCTTATCATTTTTACATTGAAGAGTGATATCTTAATATATTCTTAACATTGTGAGGTAAAAAACATCCACATACAATCATTTTTACAGCTAAAGATCATCATCAAGCATGAAAAATACACCCATTAAAAAAATCAACCGATATATAGCATGTACTGTTCTTGTAGCAGATGCCATCCCTTCCAAAACCGTAACTGATCTCATGATCAGAGAACAAACAAAATAATTACTATCCACCTAGTAACGACTTATGGTCAACTCAAACATGAAAGAAAAAATCGTTAGAATCATCGATGTATTCGACAAAGCAACAGAACGTCACATAAAGGAAATCGACGTTACCGCAATTGATGTGAAAGTATGGAAGAGTATTTTTACTATGCGGGAAGACGATCATAACATGCTTATGATTTATGACATCAGCCCGGCCGAAGCAGAGCATGTAAAAAAACATGTCTCTATACATTTTGATTTCGACACCTGCATTTATCAGATTGGATGTTATATTGAGAACAGTTAAACGGTGGAAGAACTATTGAACATCAACTACATTCCTTTTCAGGAAGATTATAAGGAAGAACTGTTGGATATGGTGATGTCTTTATACAAAGAAGACCCAGATGGCGCACACATGACGCCAGACAAAATTGAACGCACAATTGAATTTCTTAGCTCACATCCAGGTGCAGGTGAAATTGTATTATTCACCGATACTCATCACATAGCAGGATATGCTATTCTGATCAATTACTGGAGCAACGAATATGGAGGTACGGTTCTTTTTATTGATGAGTTATTTGTCAAAAAAAAATATCGAGGTAAAAATGTCGGCAGTGATTTTATTCAACACCTGATAGCAGATGTGCACGATGAATACCAATCTATCGTTCTGGAAGTGATACCAAGCAATGAGCAAGCGATGAGGCTTTACGGCAGACTTGGATTTAAAACAGCCTCAAACAATTTCTTGCGGCATAGCAAATAAGATCGCTCATATTTCAAAAAACATTTTTATAATTATGGGCACGTTTTACTATTTTTGAGGCATTAACAAACGATACCAATCTTTAACTTTTCAATTCTCCATTCCATGAAACCCTTCTCTTCTTTCAAAAAAAAATTCCCTCTTTTTTATCTGTGTCTTCTGCTGACCATGATGACCTGCTTAGGAACTAGCTGTCGTTGCCACCGACAACCCGATGATCCATCTCCTTCAGGCAGTAATGTAACCGGCGACTGGTTGATCAGTTCTTTTCCGGACGCCAACAACGGCTTCATAGCTGGTTCTAGCGGAGCACTAGCCAAGACGACAGATGGAGGAAATAATTATACCGCTATTACAGGATTAACCACTGAAAACATTTATGCCTGTTATTTTCTAAGTGCTTCTACCGGTTTCATTGCAGGAGATAATAATTTCTTTTTGATGACACAAAACGGAGGGACAGACTGGACAAGTCCTACTATTCATACTACGCTTCCTACTCCTACCAATTTCAGAGGGCTTTATTTTTATAACAGCCAAATCGGTTTTGCAGCTGCAGGATGTCACAGTGGTACTAGCTCTATATTGCTAAAGACAACAGATGGCGGTGCAAACTGGTACTTATCTAATACCGGTATAAATGGAGGAGCAGCTTACTCAATATATTTTACAGATGCGAACAACGGTTATGTAGGAGGAAACTACGGATATGTATACAAAACAACTGACGGTGGAGCAAACTGGAGTGGTCAGGCTGTATTTCAATCGAACGGTATATTATCGGGCTTTGCTTTTACAAATGCAAACACCGGTTACATTACGACTACTATTGGCTCTCCTACTTCCGGAGATGTTACTACCCTCCTGACAACAACCGATGCAGGAGTACATTGGACCAGCAATACTTCTCTTATTCCTAACTATCCATACGGCAACGGTATTGTATCCTTATCAAACATCAAATTTTTCGATGCCAGCAACGGTTATATTGTAGGCGGAAATATCGCACTCAATAAAGGAATTGCTTACACCACAACCAATGGAGGTGCCAATTGGAATGTAGTCACCACGCCTGACTGCGGACGACTGATTGGCTTATCTTTGAATGCCGGTACACCTAACAAAGTATACACGGTAGGACTAAACAATGCTAAAATTAAGATTCAGTAAAATTAATTTCCATCCATCAACAAAAAATCTTAGACCTTAAATACTGCGTTAATTTTCTAGCAAAAAACAGCGTTGCATGTCAAATGCAACGCTGTTATTTTATGCGCCCCGCATCAAATAACATCTTTAACCCATTCCATTTTTTTAATCCATCTCTTATACTTTTAATTTTTATCCAAAAAGATTTCATTACTGAGAAATATTATCCACATGAGGTGTTATCTTCTCGTTTTGTAAAACTTTTTACTCAGAGCCTCCGTTAACACTAATATATCACATGAACGAGAGTGCTTATGTCTACATCAAGTATGGTTGAATTTCAATGCATCAAAAAACCAGATATCCCAAGTTTATCAGGTTTCAAAGTAGGAGAAAAATATACGGGACGTACCTTTAATGGTGTGTACCTCATCACTCCGGTATGGGGTGGAGCTGATCCCACAATGATCATCGATGGAAAACAATTTACCGCTTATTTTCAAGTGGTCAACAAACGCAGTGTGAATGCTGTAGCATAATAAACAAAAGCATTCATACTGTTTTTATTTTTATTTGCAAACACTTACAGCTTTAGGCAATGTGCCTATGATTGATTTGGATTGTGTTTACGAAAAGGAACCCTGAAGGGTAAATAAACCGCAAATCCCTTCTCTCTTTTACCGCGTCTATTTTTTCATAAATTTGATTATATTGAATGCTTGTCAAAAGAAGGCTATTCATACAACCCTTTATTTATCCCAACCCCATTACCATGAAAAAAACAATTGTTATCGTAAGCATTTTGCTCATAGGTGCATTCTTTCTGGGAAGTTTTATTCAACGCAGTAAAGAAGGTATAGCCACAGAAGAGTACGCACTGGTTGATGTATTTGAAAAAGGTCACACCAAATTGATCCTTGTTTCTATTGGTGAAAAAAAATATGAACCCATCTGCTGCAAAACCACTGACAAAGCAGACCTTACGCCAGTCATGAGAGAATTGAATCTCCTCAACCGTGAGGGATTTGAAATAGTAAATGTATCAACAACAGGTGTTGAACACCCTAGGCATTTGTTTATGCTAAAAAGAAAAATATAATTATACAATAAAAAGGATGAGCGAGAAGAAACGAAATCATTCGTTCCCACTCGCTCATCTGTTAACTTTTGCAACTACTGTTTACTTATACTTACGTTACGCCAACCTCGTTTTTGCTTTCGTCAAAAACTCTCCTACCGTTTTCAAGATTTCATTATACTTCGTTTGTGTCATTGCTAATCCCTCTTTATTTGCTGCTACAAAGAACATTGCTACTTCTGTAGAATAAGCATGAAGATCGCTTTTAATGTTTTCAATAGCACTTAAGGAATTGGAATTGGCAGAAGAAGATAATGCATCTAATTGTTTAGTAGCGTCCTTAAACAATCCGATGACCTGATTATAAAATTCTGTATCCATGATCGTATACTTTTTTTTGGTACATGGTTAAAACTATAATTTTCAGGGTTAAGTTCAATTGCTGTATAAAATTATCCCTTGGATACCACCAAATAAACCTATCCACTAGAATGGCATTTGGATTATACAAAGAGAAAATGCCTTTTTTGTTTTTTATTCTTATGCGGGATTGATTTTAAATGATACAGTATGCCTGTCTTTGCTCTTCCCTTTTTTCAGTTTATAACGAAAAGCCAAAACAAGAACGTCAGAAAAAACTTGCTTGCTTTTTGCTTTAACCATTGACCATAAAAAGGCGATTGACACGAGTTTCACCTTCATTTCAAGCCAATTTTTACTTTTTCATTTAAAAAAAATAAAAAATCACGCTTAACTACTCCGGCGTCTTCTCTGCGATGGCACATTTAAATGTTTGCAAGCGAAATGTTTCTCCTAAAAAAACTCACAGCTAATTTTAAAAAATCACATGAAACTCAATCATCTTTTTATCTTTCTTGCTTTAACTCTTATAAGTGCTTCATCTTGCAAAAAAAGGACCGCGATCCGGTTCCTCCAGACAATGGTACTGCATATGTCATGGACACGATACTAATGGCTTCCACACAGTCAGCTCCATTATTTGAAAACTCTCTAACTTCTCCATTGCCTGACTATACAGAAGTATTCGTCGGCAGATGGTCGCATGGTGGAACGTACTACAAACATCGCTTCATTTTAAAACTGGATCTCTCTACTATTCCACAAAGAGCTGTTATTGATTCAGCTTTCATTATTTTTTCAGGTACAGACAATGCTACATCTAGTAACGTATCTACCGGACAATACAACAACTACGGTGACAATGCTATGTTCCTAGAAAAAGTGACGGCTGCATGGGATAAACAAACAGTAGATTGGAGCAACCAACCTCTGACCACTACAGAAAACAGAGTGAACGTGGCAAACACCGGAAACACCAACAATGGTTCTGGTAAAATTCACATCAACTCTTTTGTGCAAAATTGGGTAAGTACTCCTGCCAACAACTTTGGTATGATCTTCAAGCTACAGGATGAAACAACTGATCAATTGAGAAGAGTTCACAGCGAGTCTACACATCTACCTCATGTTAAAGTGTACTACCGCACAAACTAAATACAACACACTGATATTAGATATTACAATCAAGGGAAGCGCACGATGCGTTCCCTTTTTTTATGTATACAATGATAAGTATTTTACGACTGTATGGCCATTGCTACCGTGAAGTTGTAGAAAATCAAACTGTTTTCCTCTTTTCAGAATTACGATTAAGAACCTCATTAAATCAAAATCAGGTATCAATCATTCTTCCATTAACCTGGATGATCTTTTACATGCCGAGTTAAGTAGCTATTTAGCTGGCATTATTTTCGTATGAGTAGTTTTAACTTTTATGCTGATGAAGTCCCATGGATCATTTTAAACTAAATTCCCGCAATGTAGTAGAATCCATACTTGTGCTGCTGCTCTTTATGGGTTTACTGATTGCGTTATACGATGTACTAAAAATATTTTTTGGAGTACTCACCTTCGCACTGATTTTTTCCGTTTCTTTTTCCAATGTATTTGAACGACTGGCAGCACTGCTAAAAGAACGACGTACATTCGCTGCTTGTATTTATGTATTCGTTTTACTGACACTCATTGCACTGCCAGCTATATTGCTGGTCACAGCTTTCCAAACACATACTTCAGACTTTTCAGACTGGATGGTTACCTTGCAAAAAAATGGTTTACCCAATTTACCTTCCTGGGTAAAAACGCTTCCCATAGTGGGGAATGAATTGCAATCTTTTTGGAACCATATACAAAGTGATCCTAAAGTCTTTTTGCAAGAACATGCTCCACAAGCCAAATCCATGGCACATCAGTTATTGCATGGTGGTGCCGGCATATTGGGAGTAGCCTTACAATTTGTTGCCGGTATTATACTTTCTGCTTTTTTTCTTGCGGGTAGAAAACAAATGTTGAGTCCGATGAAAGCTGCCGCTCGACATTTATTCGGTGAAAAGGAAGGAACCAATTTATTAAACATTACGGAACAGGCCATCAAAGGAGTATCCATCGGTGTGATGGGTACAGCCTTCCTGACAGCAGCCATGTCATGGATTGGATTAGCGATTGCTGGTGTTCCATTTTCGATTGGCATTTCCGCACTGATCTTTTTTTTGGTGGTCATACAAGTAGGACCACTGCCGGTGTGGATTCCTCTTACCATCTGGATGTTCGTGCAAGGATATACAGGCATGGGAATATTTATGATTATCTATGGGATAGCGGTGATCATTGTTGAAAATATTTCAAGACCCATACTCATTGCCAAGAGCGGTAAAATACCTTTCCTTGTTTTGTTCGTCGGTGTCATTGGAGGCCTCACTGCCTGGGGATTTACAGGTATGTTCAAAGGAGCCATAGTCGTAGCCATATGTTACACGGTATTCAACTCCTGGCTAGAGAAAAAAAGCAACGGAACAAAAACAGAAGAGGAAAATAACTAAGAGAAAAATGATAAATATAAATTATTGTTCATTCTATTCTCACGCCAAATTCAAACGTGACGGATTCTTTAGGCTCGAGAACAATCAATCCTTTTTTATTATTAAAAGCATCTGGCGCACAAGACATGGGCTCTATAGCGATCGACAGTCGATCAGGTGGCGTATAGAGTTGGACAAAACAGTATCCTCTTTCACCGACACGCTGCCACAGTACCAGTGTCGATTGTTCTTGTTCATTAACCAGAATCGTTTCTACGATTCCTTCTCGTTGATCTATTTCAAAACAATGATCCAATTGTACATCTGCTATCAAAGTCGGTTGATCATACGTTGCATCCTGTACATAGCGGCCCGTAGGAATAAGTGATTCATCAGTATCTATGCGTTTACTAGAGGGTAATTTCAACTTCAATTCATTGATGCTTTTCCCAGTTGTAAAATAAGGATGCCAACCATCTCCTATCGGAATATCATGGTGCGATTCGTTGATCACTTTGGTACGGCAGGAGAACTGTTGTTGTTGAAAAATATAAGTAATTTCGATGCGGTAATGAAAAGGAAAACCGGCATGTGTGTTTTGATAAGTTAATCCTATAGTCAGTAAAGCAAAGTCTGTATGTGTTTGTTCATCTATCACAACAAACGGCATATTCCAGATCAAACCATGCAAGACATGTATGTTATCGTTCTTCGAAAGGTGATAACGCTGATTGTTGAAAACATAACACCCCTCTTTGATCCTGTTGGGAAATGGGCTTAGCTTCGCTCCGCGGTAAGCATTATTTTTTTTCCCTGATAAAGCATCCAACGTTTTGTCGCCTGCAATACAATCATGTAACTGGTTGTTCCTTGATACGACCCATTCATTGAGGTTGCCGCCGTATGCAGGTATGACAGACAAGTACTCGCCTGACTGTGCATGAAACAGTTTTATTTTTTCTGTTCCTTCAAATGTTTCACGAAGAATGCTGAACATTTTTAAGTACCGGGAATACTCCCGCTCCATCTACTGATTGGTATACATTAATTTCCGTTTCCTTGTCAAAGTATTTCAAATAAGCTTGATGCATCACATCACCAAATGCGCTTACCTGATCTTCTCTGACCAGACTGATGCTGCACCCTCCGAAGCCACCGCCCATCATGCGACTGCCGAGACAAGAAGGTAGAGCAATGGCTTGTTCCACCAGGAAATCCAGTTCGGGACAACTTACTTCATAATCGTCTCTCAACGATA
The DNA here is from genome assembly GCA_028288365.1 of Chitinophagaceae bacterium. Lineage (GTDB taxonomy): Bacteria > Bacteroidota > Bacteroidia > Cytophagales > Cytophagaceae > JACMQM01. Next base: position 11,420 of record JAQBNU010000089.1, read on the forward strand.
AATGAGAAGAAGTCAATAAGGTGCCAAATGTTTCCAGGTCTTTTTCCGCTAGAGCATGAATAGCATCCATGACCCTTTTATTTTCACTGATATAATGTCGTATTCTTTTTTTCTGTACCACATTTTCTATACATAGCAAATGTTTTTCTTCCAGGTCTCTGAATGTTCTTACATTCGGATCATTCTGCTGAACGGCGCTCAGTGCTTGCTGCGTTTCCATGACCCGCTCAGAATATTTACTTCCAGCCAAGGTACGTTGCACTTTACTGTCGCAAAGCACCCAGATATATCCTGCGGTATCTGACGGAATATAACGATGGGACATCTCCATAAAATCAAGCAGCATGAAATGATTTGCTTTGGAAAATTGCGAAGCGTATTGATCCAGCAAACCACTCTTCACATGCAAGTATTGGTGTTCGACTTGCTGACACAATAAAATCAAATCCAGTTCATTTATTTTCCCACCCGACAATCGATTCAACGCATTTACAAATGCCACTTCTAATGCAGCCGAAGAAGAAACACCTGAACCAATGGGAACGTTTCCTGAAATCACCGCCTTGAATCCTGAAGTAAACGGAACGCTGGAATAAAAAAGTTGTAAACAACCGTAGACGTATTGTTCCCACGATGTCTTCGGCTCATAAGTTGTTCCCCATTCCAACAATAGCTCTCCGTTAAAGTCTTCACTGTAAATATGAATCCATCGGTCTTCACTTGGTAAAACACTTACAGTCACCCAGCGGTTGATGGCGCAAGGCATCGACAAGCCCTGATTGTAATCGGTGTGTTCGCCAATGGTATTGATCCTTCCGGGCGCATGCGCGATGAAAGCAGGTGTTCTTTTAAAATGATTGTAAAAAACATGTTGAGCCGTTTCGAGTTGTTGAGACAATGTTTTCATATCCATCATTAAGAATGTAAAGTATCTTCTGCCCACTGAATATCTTCAGGCGTATTCAATCCTACCAGCTCTTTATAATTATCAATCAATAAGGTTTCTACCTTCAGCTCATGTTTCAGAAAAATGCCGATGATGTCCGTGAGGTAATATTCCCGATTATCTTTGTCAGGCTTAATTTCATCGAGGTAACCAAACAACTCTCTTGCTTTGAAAATGAAATGCGAAGACAATAGTTCTCGTACGAGCAATTGTTCTGCTGTTGCATTTTTTTCTTCTACACAGCCCAACAATTCACCTTGTTCATTTTTAAGCACACGAGCATAAGGCAAGTCGATAGGAAATAGAGCCGTTAAAAAAGTACAACTGGCATTGGTGTCTCGGTGATGTGCTTCCAATCGCTTGATGGTTTCAGCGGCGATCAACGGACTGTCTCCGACAAAAACAAAAACATCTTCGTTTGTCCACCTTCTAGCATAGCGAACATGTTGCACTGCATCTGCTGTACCATGCTGTGTTTTTTGATATACGTAATGCACACCCCGACCAATGGTTTGTTTTACTTCTTCCGCTCCATGACCTACAATCAAATAGATATCTTGTATACCTGCTTGTTTAAAACTATCTATCAGGTGCGCCACGATAGGCTTTCCCTGAAAAGGCACAATGGGTTTCGGTAGCGTCGAACGCATGCGTGTTCCCTTACCAGCTGCCAATAGTATAGCGATCGACATGTTTAGACTTTGTGTGTTTAAATAAAACTATTTTTATTTCTTCTTTGACAAATGCATGACTTCTTCCAAAAACTTACCAGTTTCTATTTCTACCTGCTGTGTATGTGCTGTCCAATAAGACGAAGCAATGACATGAAAACCGGCTTGCGGAAAACTTACTTTACGCTTGAGTGCAGCAGGAGTACCCAGTTGATCATACATCTGCAGCATGCGTGGCACAGACACTACATCGTCCTGATGTTTGTTATCTTTGTAATAATATCCCATGAAGACCGGTTGATGAACGGCTTTAAATGTTTTCTCTTTCATCGTAGCCTGCAATAATTGTTGTAATTGTACCAACGCTTCGATGCGGTATTTAGTGTTCCAATATTGTTGTGCCGCATCAGGTGCATCGAAACGATAATAGCGATCGCCAACGATTGTTCTTGCCAATTGCAATCCCCAGGGTTGTGTCAATAGAAATGCTTTGTCATCGTAGAGCGCAATGTTGGGTGAATACAAAATCAAAGCGGCAATAGACGTATCGGCACCAGCCAGTAACAAAGAAAGCGTTCCTCCGGTAGAGGTTGACATCAGAATAACACGTTCTCCCAACTGTCGACCAATGGCGACGGCTTCTTTGGTGGAAGCGACAAGTTGTGTGGCTGTCATTTTTAACAAAGGTTCTTCTTCCTGCAATCCATGAGCATATAACCTGGATAAAAACAAATTGCATCCATAACGTTGTGCGATGTGCTCATGAACAGGATATCCTTCGGCCTGTGAAGCGGAAAAACCATGCAGGTAGACAATGGCATAAGGCGTTTTTTGCTTGTGTTGGGAATCGGCCCAAATGATCCTGGCTTCGTTGTCTGGCTTGAGATGAATGATTTTTTTTTCTTCTTTATTGATCTCCTTTTCTAATTGTTCGGGCTGTAAAAATAATTCCGAAGGAACAGGTGCACTGCTTACAAACGAATGAGGAGGACGGGGTCCCATGAGAAATACCAATAAAAAAAGTATCAGCAGTACTCCCATCCATTTCAAATACTTTATTCCGCGTGACATCACACAGTTAGTTAATCAAAAAAAAACGCTTGTGAAATAATGGCATATTAAGGTATTGTTAACAAAAGAGACGAAAACCAAAACGAATCCGGACCTCGTCTCTTTCTGTTGAGTTAACTGTCAAAAGGTCCCTGTACATCGTCTTTTACATAATTGAATTTATACGCAAGAATGGCGAAGATCACAACTAAAATTAAAATCGCAATCGCACCAATGCTCAAACATTTGTAAAAGCGCGCGTCCTTCTTTTGTTTGTAATGTCTGATGGCACTTAACAACAACATTTCTGCTTTCGCTTTGGTATAGGTGGATTTCAATGCAAAACCGTGTACCCCTTTTCTGACCTGATCCAACATGAGTTCCAGTTTTTCTTCTCCTGAAAACAACACAATTTCCGAATCAGGAGTAAGCTCTTTCAACCGAAATAACAATTGTGTTTCTGATTGCATGGCAGCTGCATCGTGTTTAAGTTCTGCATCCAGAAAAATAACAACGGGATTCAAGTCCTTCAATCGACTGATAAAAATTTCTGCGTCGGTAAACACATGAATAGTATAATCGGAATATCCTTTCAAATGTTCCTTGATTAAATTCGCATGATTGGCATCTGTATCAAGTAAAATAATGTTATAGTTCATAGTAGCTTATTTTTGTTGGCTCATGAATATATTAAATTAAAAACAGATTAGTCTATTTTAGGGAAAGCAAAAATTAAATGAATGAATGGATAGTTCCTCTTCATAATCTTCTTATTTTTAATTTTAAACCCAACGACTCCATGAAACTCTTTTCTCAATTGATGATCGCCTTTGTTGCCCTTGAACATCTATACATCTTATGGATGGAAATGTTTGCCTGGGAAACCAGAGGAAAAAAAGTATTTAAAAACGCATTGCCAGAGGAAATGTTTAAACCCACAAAAGGGCTTGCTGCCAACCAAGGTTTATACAATGGCTTTCTCTCTGCCGGCCTTATCTGGACATTCTTTATCACAGACACCATCTGGCAGGCCAACATCGCGACATTTTTCCTCAGCTGTGTAATAATTGCCGGACTATATGGGGCATATTCTGCCGATAAAAAAATATTCTTTGTACAAGCATTGCCTGCTCTGGTAGCTTTGGCTGTTACTTTAATGGCTTGTTGCGACGTCTAATCTGCAAAACACTCAGCCCAATGCAAAAACTCGCTAGACACAGCGAGTTTTTTTTATCCCACTTTGTACTTATACATCAGGCATGGTTGTTGGAATTTACCTACATGCGAATCCACCGATTGGATTGGCATTCTTAGATTCACCTCCATAAAAACAAGATCATGAAAAAAACACTTTTCTCTACAGCCATTGCTTCACTGGTATTCATGGCATCATGCCAACACGCAGAAGAAAAAAAGACCACCGAAGAAACATCCGCTGCAAAAGATTCCTCCACCGTTGAAGACCTAGAGTTTACCACCGTAGAAGTAGAAGAGAGCGCTTCCGACATTCAGTTTATAGAGGCACTCCATCTCTTTAAAGAAAAAAAGAATGAGTCTTCCGCTATGTACATTGAAAAAGGCATTGAAGCTTATAAAAAGGAAACCGCTCACGCCAAAGGAGAATTGAAAGCTACGGCCGAAGCCAATGTAGCTGCATTGCAAATGCTCGCAGGAAAAGTAAAGAAGAATGAAGTGAAAGATGCGACTGAACTGGAACTACAATTTGAAAAAGCAGAACGCATTGTAGCGCATACTATCATGTATACAGTGGAAGATATTGCTATAGTACCAGATACTGTTTCTCAGTCTGAGCGGTATTTTTCCAACGCCCTGGCTCATTTAAAATCAGTCGTTCACAAGGATAAATCCAAAGCTAAAAAAGAAGGCGAAGAATTGGAAGCTCAGGGAGATAAAATTGAAGACAGGCTGAAAGCCAAGCAAAACGTGGCTGCCAAGGATATCAAAGACTTCTACGCCAAATCCAAAAAATGGATAGAAGCCCGTATTTAATACTTTAAATAAAAAACCTATTTAAAAAAACGTTCCATGTTTCATCGTGGAATGTTTTTTTATTTATATTAACTCTTAATGAGCCCTTTGCTCAGTGAAACAAAGTCAATGACATGAGCGTAACACCATCCTTTTACTATTTACTCATCAGTCTTACCCTTTCTTTTCAGGGAGTCGCACAGCATTATACGTTTGCATTTACCAATGCAAGAAACCGTCAACCGATCAATGACATAAAAGTCAATGTTAATCTAGGTATAGCTGATTATGCAGATCCGTCGCTGGTATATCATCCAAAAAAAAGAATCTATTCTTATACCAGACATTCACACCATCATACGCCTTTAAAAATATCCATCTTTCCTCCTGACTATTATTTTCCAGGAGTCAATATTGGTGGAGCCATCATACTGCATGAAGATTATTCCTCGGTATATGATTTTCATCTGGAAGTACTTCCCACCATAAAAATAAACCTGGTAAAAAAAGAAAGCGACATCATTGTTATTGGTGTCAAAGTACCGAATACGAGTTGCGATGACATTGAAAAAAAATTGTATTTGCATAACATTAAACAATACGATCAATGGTCTTGTTATCCATTAGATAACAATTGGTCTGCATTGAGTTTTACTATGGACGAAAGCAATCAGGTACTTTATGCAGTATTGGAAGACTGTATATACCTTGATCTTTTCTTTACAGATGAAACCATCCGAGAAGAAAAAATCAAAATCAACAGAGATACTAAAGAGGTTACGATTGTGATCAATCACGACTATAGCAGTTTGCTCGTCAAATAAAAACCATGAACAACCTTGTTCTGAATACCCATCTAAGCCTGAACGATTACATCAAAGTAAATCTATATTTGTTGTACAGAAAATTCATGGTAAAATTCACGACGAGTATGGGCTTACTCCTTTTGTTGTGGCTGCTCTATAATTGCAACACCTATGATTTTTTTCCCTGGTTGCAATTTTTATTGGGCAGTTACCTGATCATTGGCTTTCCATTGACCACGTACTTTGCGGCCAAACGAAACTACAAAGCAAACAGCCGGATCAGCGAACGGATGACCTACGAATTCAACAGCGAACAGCTCGAAATGATTGGAGAATCTTTTCATGTCAAACTAACCTGGGATAAAATATATTCCATTACAGAAAGTAATAACTGGATTTTAATCTGGCAAAATCCTCACATCGCAGATGTCATACCGAAGCGCTATTTTACGACCGGCACACTGCAAGCCTTTCGTGCCATTATTGCTTCGCATCCTTCTATTAAAAACAAGTCTCAGCACCTTCGGTCGCGAAAAAGAATACAGTAAAAATCATGTTTTATACCCCTGAAATTTGCAGCAATCTTAATAAAATATTTACTTTAGTGGCACAAACATATTCCTGTTGTATTTCCTCAACGATAAACAACCTGAAGTAACAAGATGATCTTTTTATCTGCCAGCATTCCTACTCCAGGAAAAGAGAAATACTTTGAGACCGCCGATGCCCTGGCTATTCATGCTGCAGTCAGAGCGGTAACGCAGGTAGTTCTTCCAAACAATCAATTGATCTGGGGAGGCCATCCTGCCATCACCACTATGATCCGTCATACCATTGGACGAATGGAGGTAGAAGTACAAGACCAGCTTACACTTTACCAATCCGATTATTTTAAAACTATTTTCCCTCGAGAGAATATCTTTTTCAAACAATTGATTACGGTTCCAGAAACTCCGGACAAAAAAATAAGCATCACCAATATGCGACATAAAATGATCGAACAATATCCTTTTAAAGCAGCTGTTTTTATAGGAGGGATGAAAGGTGTTGAAAAAGAATACGAAATCTTCTGCAAGGCACATCCGCATGCACTGCTATTGCCAGTAGCAAGCACTGGTGCCGCAGCCAGGATCATTTATGATACACTACCCGCACCAGCAGACAAACGTCTGATGGAAGATTACGAATACAATTCTTTGTTTCAATCCCTCTTGCAAGAATACCTCTAACATTACATGGCTACTCGTAAAAAAGTATTTGTCAGTTTTGATTTCGACAACGATAAGTTTTTGAAAGATTGTTTGATTGGACAATCCAAACTTGAACAGTCCCCTTTTGAAGTCTATGACTATTCTTTAAAAGAAGCTTCCAAAGAAAAAGAGTGGGAAGAAAAAGCACGAAAAAAAATCGAACAATCGGACCTTGTAATTGTTGTATTGGGGGAGCATACACATCAATCAACCGGTGTGTTAAAAGAAATCGCCATAGCCAAATCTTTAAATAAAAAAATCATTCAACTCATCGGACATAAGGACATCAAATACCAACGTATCAAAGGTGCGGGATATGTATATCAATGGAAGTGGGAAAATCTGGAAAAGGTTTTACGTTAGACTTATATTTAAACATTGAGCAAACACAATACAGTTCATTTATTCCCCTCCCATTGCTAAAAATTAAAATTCTTTCCTGTATCTTGAATAATTGGCAATCCACTATCACGAGACTTTTCACCATGGATTCATTGGAATTGATTACGCTACTACGACACAATAAAGAAAAAGGCATTTCTTGTCTTTACGATAAGTATGCACCTGCACTGAACGGCATCATTGTGCGCATTGTAAAATCCGAAAAAAAATCTGAAGAAGTTTTACAGAGAACTTTCTTAAAAATCACACATGCCATCGAACATTTCGATGAAGAAAAATGCAGTTTATTTACCTGGCTGAGCCGCATGGCCAGACAAGAAGCCATCGAAGCATCAACAACTGAAAGAGAAAATGGTGTACCGTATCCTTCGGCACAAGAACAGGACAAACGCATGGCCGCCATATCTAAGGAATGCAAAGAAGTACTAGATCATATTTATTTATTGGGCTACACACCTCTTGAAACTTCAGCGAAATTAAACCTTCCCCTCGACACTGTAAAAACCAGGCTACGCTCTGCCATTTTCCAGTTGCGGGAAACATTGTCCCATGATCGTCCTTCTCTTCTGAGCAAAGCTCTTTTTATCATCTTTTCTCTTCCCATCTTATCATGAATCTAAAAGAAATACGCGAATCCGGTTTATTGGAATTGTACGTTTACGGTAGCCTGGAAAATGAAGAGTTGGTCTTAGTAGTAGAAGCACTCTCCAAATATCCGGAATTAAAAAACGACCTGGAAGAAATAGAAATGGCATTGCTACAGCATGCCGAGTTGTATGCGGTAGAACCTCATGGTATAGTAAAACCATTCTTTCTGGCTACACTTGATTACCTTGAACGATTGAAAGCTGGAGAAATAATCACTTCCCCTCCTCTTGTAAATAAACAATCTAAGATCAGTGATTACCAACAATGGTTGGACAGAGCAGACATGCAGGTGCCGGAAGAGATGGATGCCATTCATGCAAAGATCATTGCTCATGAACCAGGCAAAATAACCGCTTTGGTGTGGTTGCGTTTTGGAGCTCCGGATGAAATTCACCATGACGAATACGAAAACTTTCTGATTGTTGAAGGATCTTGCACCATCACAGTGGGTGATCAGGAACATCATCTGAAAGCCGGCGATTATATGTCTATGCCTCTGCACATCACACACAGCGTGCGCATTACCTCTCCTATTCCCTGCAAAATCATATTGCAACGCGTGGCTGCATAATCTCCCTTTGCTTGTTGACGTTATATCATAGGTTATACTTCGTCACCTTCTTTCTTTACGGAGTGATCCGTTTGAAATCTGCTTTTTTTTTCTTATTTAGTAAAGATGCCGTTGCCTTTCATGCGGCAAACGTAATCTAAAATAGAAAATATGACAACTACCACTTATCCTTCCAAGGTCGGACTTGAACTTGTCATTCCGCTTGCTGCTGTATTTGGTATTACTTCTGCACTATTAATTTATGAAAGAGCCTGGGTCGGGTTACTCATTAACATGACTGCAGTCACAGGAATCTGCTACCTTGTCATCAGTACGACCTATACCATAGAAGGCAATGTACTATGCATCAGGTCTGCGCTCATTACTCCTCTTATCATTGAAATAGATAGCATACAAAAAGTAATGGAAACAAGGGACCCGGTAAGTTCACCTGCTGTTTCTCTAGATCGATTGGAAATAATGTATGGGCAAACAGATCGGGTATTAATCTCCCCAAAATGTAAAAAAGAATTCTTACAACAACTCAAAGAGATCAAACCTGAAATTGAAATCGTACTAAGAAAATAATTTTATGTCCAAAATTAACCTGAGTCAAATCAATCGTTTGAAATATGTAATCATCTGTTTGTTTTTGTGCTATGCCTCATACGCACAAAAAACGCCTACCGATCTGTTGATCGGCAATTGGGATTTGACCGTGTATGAATTAAAAGGCAAGGATCAGAAAATGACATTGCTGTTTGACAACAGCAATGTAGATTCAAGCTTCCAGGTCCTGGTCAACAAAATGGCCAATGATGTCAATCAAACAGCAGTTGATATCCCACAGGACAGTCTGGTACTTTTAAAGAAAGAGTACATTCAACAGGTAAAGTATTTATCGAAATCTTATTTCAAATTTGCCCCAAATGGCAAATGTAAACATAACCTCATCAACGACAGGCAAAAATTCAAAACAGTCGATGATAGCTATACGATAAAAGACAATACTATTTTTTTAGGAGATGGTTCGAAATATAAGATTGTATCTGTTACAGCCACCAAGCTGGTTATACAGTCGAACAACGGGAAAATGCAACTCACTTATACCAGACAATAATTGACCGTAGTGTTATTTTATTTTGTGAATACCACTACGGTAGAAGCCTACAGCGAGGGTAATAAGGATCTGAGTGTGGCATGATTTTACCAGTACACTTGGGAAACATCTCCGCTATGATACCTCACATCTCTAACAAAACTGCTGTGATTCATCATGAATTACACTTGAATTATACGCTTTCCGGAACAGGCGATATCGCTCTTCTTTTTGTTCACGGTGCTTTCCTGGATGAAACGTATTGGAACGCCCAAGTCGATTATTTCAGCTCTTCCTATCAGGTCATTACACTTGATCTGGCCGGACATGGTAAATCCGGTTGCAACCGCACCAATTGGAGCATCGAACAGTTTGGGCAAGATGTCATCGCTTTGTTAAAGGTCTTGCAACTCAAGCAAGTGATATTGATCGGACATTCCATGGGAGCCGATGCCATATTGGAGGCAGCCATACTTTATCCTCAACCTGTGATAGGATTCATTGCTATAGACGCCTTTAAACATGTCGGTCAACCCTTGCCTGATGCCTATCAAAAACAAGCGGAAGAAATCACTCAAAAATTACAAACTGAGTTTGCAGACACATTAGAAGCTTACGCACGCATGGCTTTGCTGACGTCGGAAACCAAACCTGCCATTACTGAACGTATTGTACAGGCATACCGTAACGCTTACGAACCGATGGCTGTTGAATCTATTACGGAATCATTTGATTATTACCAACGCGAACGTGAATTACTTCAACGCATGATACTGAAGTTATACCTGATCAACGTTGATTACATGGCTACGGAACAAAGCGCACTTGATCAATATGCTGCAGGCTCTTACGAATTATTGTCTTTACACGGTACCAGTCATTTTCCAATGATTGAAAATCCCAAAGAATTAAATGACCGTTTGGGAGAAGCCATTACCAGCATTACCAAAAACAAAAACAATGAACAAGTCAGCGCCTTTTTTGAAGATCACGACGATAGTCATACTTGAGTGCGTTTCTAAACGAAAAACAAGGTTCTTAATTTAAGAGATTGTTAAATTCATGCATTAACAGCTGTAAGAAGAGGTTTTTACAAAATAAGCACGTACCTTAGTGGTATGCTTGCCTGATCCTTAAGGTGTAGCATACCCAGAAGTTATGCTTTCACATTGGATTGATGCCAGGGATGAACGTAATTGTTGGACAATTCCTTTACCTGATACATCAAATTTATACCTCTTGATTGAAGCATCACTTCTCGCAGAAAAGCCGCTAAAAAAATCAGCTTCTGATTCTCACGAAAGAATTCGTTTCGGCAATCACAAAAATCCTTTTTTCACTTCCTTGAAGGAAAAAGTAGCTCTTTACTTTGAGAAAGAAGAACTGTCTCGAAACGGTACCACTCATTTGTACCTCAAGGCTTCTTTTTTTATTCTCACTTATTTTCTCGCTTACGGCACACTTCTATTGGGTCATCCTCCGGTATGGGGTGCATTACTCCTTTGCGTATACCTCGGCCTTGCTGCAGCAGCCATCGGCTTCAACATCATGCACGACGGTTCACATGGAAGTTTTTCAGATATACAATGGATCAATGTCATTGCTGCCTACAGCATCAATATTTTAGGAGGAGATGCTGTACTCTGGAAAAACAAACACAACATCATTCACCATACCTACACCAACCTGGAAGGGCATGATCAGGACATTGCGCAACTACCGGTTTTAAGATTAAACAGTTTACAAAAAAAATACTACCTGCATCGTTTTCAACACCTGTATTGTTTTCTTGTCTACGGATTGTCTTCTTTATTTTGGGTTTTTCTTTTAGACTTTATCAAATATTTTCAAGGGAAAGTCGGCAACTTCAAACTCACTGGAATGGAAACCAAAGATCACGTGATCTTCTGGATATCGAAAGTGACGTACTTCACCTTTTACCTGATCCTTCCAGCGCTTGTATGGGGGCTTGGACCTGCACTGATTGGATTTTTTGTTTTCCACTTTGTATTGGGGACTGTACTCTCTACCGTATTCCAGCTGGCACACGTGGTAGAAGAAGCGGAGTTTTCTGAAGAGCATCTTTCTTCCAACAGAATAGCAGACGAATGGGCCGTTCATCAATTGAAAACGACCACTAACTTTTGTACTTCCAATGATTGGATGACCTGGTATGTCGGAGGATTAAATTTCCAGGTAGTACATCATTTATTTCCTAAAATCAGTCACGTGCATTATCCTGCTTTGAATAAAATGGTGAAAGAAACGTGCGAAGAACAACAGGTTATTTATCATGAATTTCCTTCATTCATGAGTGCTCTCCGTTCACACATGAAGCACCTTAAAGAAACAGCCAATGCCTGATATTCTTTCTTCTGCACCTCTATCCTTTTTTTGCTGTCGATATGAAAATGATTATCTTCGGGTATGGCGGAAGAGTCCTTCATTAAGAAATTAAAAATTATAGCCGTACGCAAAGAAACTTCCAATGCTGTCACGTTTGTATTGGAACCTTTAGACAACTGGCAACCGGAGTATCAACCCGGACAATTTCTTACACTTGTTTTTCAAACACCTTACGGAGAAAAGCGACGCTCTTACTCCATCTCTTCTTCTCCCGCGCTGAATGAACAGTTGAGCATCACCATTAAAAAAGTGGATAATGGAGAGTTCTCTCGTTTGCTGGTTTACCAAACACACGAAGGTGATATTTTATATACATCAGGCATTAGTGGTTTCTTTCAGCTACCTCCAATACCGCATGACATCCGTCAGTTTTTCTTTATCGCTGCGGGTAGTGGTATCACACCCTGCTACTCGTTGATCAAAACGATTTTGGCTTCAGGTACAGACCAGGTCACTTTAATATACAGCAACAAAAGCGAAGAAGACACGATCTTTTTACACGACTTAACGGAATTGGAAAAAGCATATCCCGATCGTTTTGCCATCCGCTTTTTGTATAGCAATCGTTTCAGTGTATACCACAGCAGACTAAGCAAATGGTTGCTGCTGCAATTGTTGCAGGAACACTTACGAGTATCAAAAGAGCAAGCCTTCTTCTACCTCTGCGGCCCTTTTGATTACATGCAAACCATACGAATTACCTTGCTGGGTGAATCCATTCCATCTGCACACATCATCAAAGAAGATTTCAGTTCTCTGCCAAGGCTTGTTACACGCAGGCCTCCCGATACAGATGCTCATTGGGTAACCATTCGAATACAAGGACAAGCACATCAACTCCAGGTACAATATCCTCAATCTATTTTAGCGGCAGCGAAAAGCCAACACATTACTCTACCTTATAGTTGTGAAGCAGGACGCTGTGGAAGTTGCGCAGCTACATGCACCAGCGGCAATGTTTGGATGGCTTATAATGAAGTGCTCACAGACAAAGAAGTAAGCAAAGGCAGAGTACTCGTATGCCAGGGTTTTCCAGTAGGTGGAAATGCCGAAGTCTCTTTTCCCTAAACCGATTAACAATATGATCACACTGCGCATTCTTCTACTCATTGGATTTGGCGGCGGCATTGGAAGCATCTTCCGTTACTTGACTGCTTCGCTTGTTCATAAATACTACGCCGGAATTTTCCCTTTAGCCACTCTACTGATCAATGTACTAGGTAGCTTTCTCATCGGAATTATTTTCGGCGCGATCGAACGCCATGAATTAAGCAATCCCGATTTAAAATTTCTTTTCATTACAGGATTCTGTGGAGGTTATACAACCTTCTCTGCTTTTGCTTTTGAAAATTTCAGTTTATTTCAATCCAATGAAACCTTTACAGCCCTTGCCTACATTGGATTGAGTCTGTTTCTTGGGTTGTTTGCTACATGGGCAGGCATTGCTTTGGTAAAATGAAAGTTCAAACGCTGCATTTTTTGAAAAGCAATATTTTTTAATTACTTTAAATAAAACATCCACCGTATGAAAAACATACTGCTCCTTGTATTGGTCTCCTCTATGCTGCTTGCCTGTGGAGGTTCCAAAAACGGTTTACACAGCCACAAAGCCAAACGTCCTCCTTGCGGGAAATAAATTAAAGTCACACGTTTACTTTTGATTCCAATAACTTCTTCAGCTCATTCAACACGTTTTGCCAGTTCTGTTGCGACTGAGCTCTGCTGCTTTCACTCGCGATGTTATCTTGTGTAATGGTCAACGTTGTCTTTCCATTATACTCGCCTAATTCATAGGTGATGGTGGCATAATTTTCAGCCTTGTCTTCCGTTCCTGACATCGAACTCCAATACTTATACCGAAATAATTTATTGGGTTCACTGTCCAGTATGATTCCTTTATCTTCATAAGTCTTACCCTGCCACTTTCCTTTAAAAATCAATGGACTGCCTACCTTCCAGTCAGAAATTGCATCTGTTCCGTAAAAATATTGCTTGATCAATGCAGGCTGTGTCAATGCGGCCCAGACCTGATAAGCTGCAGCATTAATAACGATGCTGGATGTACCGGTTAGTTTAGTTTCCATAACGATCTTTTTTATAAAATAAAAGCGATGAAAAACATGCCAGTTTATAAATAGCCATTGCCGCTGATAACAGGTCGTCGGTAATTATCTGTTTATCCTTCATTTCTTATTTCGGGAAAAAGGCTACTCATTTTTTTTTAGTATATTCAATTATTCTGTCACGTATTTCATTTTCAACTAGCTATAAAATGAAATATCTTTGTTTATTTAGTGCTGAAATTTTAATCGCTTAATGTATGATGCGTACTATTTTTATTTCTCTTCTCAGTCTATTGTTTCATGGTGCAACGATGGCTCAAACTACTGTTATCAATTTTGATGTAATCTTTGGAGGAAACACCATCGGAACACTCACCGCGACACGAGAAATCAAAGGAACACAGGTCATTAAAAATCTTCGCAGCAATACCGATGCAAAAGTGTTAATGTTGAGTGTGCATGTAGAATCTGAGGTACACTTAAAAACAGAGTCAGAAGTATTGACCGCTGCTACTTCTTATCGTCACGCCAACCGGGGAGCAGAAGACATAGAAACCTCAGTAAACAAGGAGTCGGGCACTCAATACAAAGTAATAAAAAACGGGACCACCAAAATCATCACCAATTCTGGAATTAAATTCTGTGTAACCGATCTTTATTTTAAAGAGCCTGTAGGTATAACGACTGCTTTTTCCAATACCTATGGAGAATTTTTATCGGTTAAACCCAAAGGCAAAGGAATCTATACTTTAGTGCTACCTGACGGAAAGACAACAGTGTTTAATTACGTCAATGGCAAATTGACCCAGATGGAAGCAAATATTAGTGTAGGGACCATCCTGTTTAAAAGGAAGTAATCCGCTCCCAAGTTCGAACTACCTGTCGTTGAAAAAATATTTAAAAAGTTAATTTTTTTTGTGTGATGTAAACGTAAAACAGCTCTTCTATCTTAACCGCATAAGTGGGTTATTCTTATGATAGTACTGTTTTTTATTTATATAATACATGATATTCTTTTGCTACCAAGGAGTATAGAGCGATTTACACTAAACTGATTTTCAGTATATTAAAAATAAAAATCCCACTTTTTTTGGGTTACTTACAGTCCTTAACCCGTATCATTGGTTAAGAACATCCGCTAACTGTCAATAAAACTATGAGAGTACTTTCAAAACTGAAAAATATACTCCTTCCGATCCTGCTTATTGCTTTGCACTATACCTGTTTTGCAGGAACAACCTTTACCGTCAACAGTCTCCTGGATCCAGGAACAGGAGCAGGAACCACCGGTTCGCTCCGTTATTGCATCACCACGGCCAATGCTACTGCCGGAGCCACTGCGGCGGCACCGCATATCATTCAATTTCTGGCAGCAGGAACAGGTTCTATCACATTGGGATCTAATCTTCCTATTTTTACAACTCCTATCTTTATAGATGGCGGTACAACTTCGCCAGCCTATACCTTCTGGAATCCTAAAATACAACTCATTGGATTTTCCATGGTATTTAACGCGCCTGCCGCATCTGGCAGTCATTTAAAAGGTATCGTGTTCAGTAATGCCAACCCACACGCAATAGACATCAGTGGTGGTGTCAACAACCTATTGATCGAAGAATGTTTTATAGGCACTGACCTTACCGGATCAGTAGATATGGGAGCCGCAGCTCATGGCATCATTTGCCAAAATTCAACTGGATTAACCGTTAAAAACTGCATTGTCTCCGGACATGGCGCTCATGGCGTGCTTGCCAGTTCAAGCGCGAACCTTACTGTAATCGGAAATATTATCGGACTCAATAAAGCGGGAACTGCAGCCATTACCAATGGCTCATTTGGGGTTTTGCTGGTAGACGCTACAAGTAGTGCAAAAATAGGCGGACTAACAGGAGGCGCAACAGATTCCATGAACGTGATTTCAGGAAATGGATCGATAGGTCTGGCACTTCAGGGAACAGCAAAAAACAACATTAGAATCGTACGCAATTATATTGGATTAAATAAAGCAGGAACTGCCGCCATCGGCAATGGTAACGTAGGCATTCAAGACGCAGGTACCACCACGAAATTACTAGTAAAAAGCAATGTCGTATCCGGTAATGCTGTACAAGGCATGTATTTCCTAAGCACCGTCAGCCTTGTTATACAGAGCAATTTAGCTGGAACGGATGCCGCTGGATTAAACTCTGTTCCCAATGGATCAAACAATATGGACTTGAACTCCATCACCGGCGCCATCATTGGAGGTACTAATGTTGGAGATGGAAACATCAGTTCGGGTACTTCGGGCACGGGTGGTAATCATGGACTTCTTTTGGAAACCTGCGACAACAGCATTGTTAAAGGAAACTATTTTGGACCAAACATAAATGGCACTCTTATCTCCGGTGGCGGTAACCATGGCTACGGAATTGTTGTGAAAGGAAATAATAATATCATTGGTGGTACCGCAGCGGGAGAACCCAACATCATCTCAGGAAATTCACAGTGGGGTGTTCTTTTAACCAATGGAAACGCCAACCAGGTAATTGGAAATAAAATTGGAGTAGATAAGACGAATGCCTCACTGGGCAATGGATACGGCGGCATCGTGATCAGAAGAGAGAATCCTCCCACCTCCATCAATCACATCATTAAAAATAATATCATTGCTTATAACGGATCCACGTATCCAACCAATCCAAGCAGTGCCGCATGGATTGCACCAAATAAAGGTCCCGGCATAGGTGTAGGTGTAGCCGAATACGGTACATCCAATACAGATGCGTATCAAAACCTCATCAAAGACAATTCTATTTATTGCAACGCCGGTTTAGGCATCAATCTTAATAAACAGGAAACTACACCTGGTTATGGTAACATCAACAAGGCTTCTCCTTTTTACAATGTGGCATCTACCAATACCTTCAGTTTCGGTACGGCAGCTCCAGGAGATGTAGTGCAAGTGTTTGCCAATCCCACCGCATGCTCCTGTCAGGGCGAAGTACTATTAGGTACAGTCACCGCTGATGGTGCGGGTAACTGGAGCCTTACGCACGCCAGCGCCAATCCTTATACCAACACGGCAACAGGCACAGATGCTGTCAACAACACGTCCGAATTCAGCGTGTGTCGTGATCCTACGCTACCTGTTGATTTTACATCCTTTCGTGTATACCATAAAGGATCTGAACAAGCAGGATTGGAATGGAACGTGGCACTTGAAATCAACAACGACTATTTCACCATAGAAAAAAGTGACGACGGCGTGCACTTCACAAGCATAGGTACAGTGAAAGGAGCAGGCAATTCTCCTTCGGCAAAAACCTATTCATACACAGATTATCAATACACCAGCAGTGCTTATTATAGAATCAGACAAACAGACTATGATGGCAAAAGCAGCTATACCCGCATGCGTTACCTGGGCTTAGATGCCGATAGTAAATTATTGGTGTTCCCTAACCCCGCAACAGATGAGCTTTCTCTTTCTTGGTCTTTGTCAAAGGATAGTAAAGTAACGGTTGTACTTATGAATGCCTTGTCTCAAGTGGTGAGTGAACAGACCTATGACAATGCCGATGGATTCTTCGAACAACGCATGGATATCAGTTTCCTGCCTGCTGGCGTGTATATTGTTAATGTTACGACAGCGGACCAAAGCACTTCAGTGAAGATCATTAAAAAATAATTCAAGGGCCGAGTGAAGAAATACCGGCAATTTCTCCGCTCTTGACTCGTCCCTTCATTTTTACTTGATGTAGATCAAGCCTTTTTCTTAACACAGGTCAATCTCTCCTTTTCGATCTGGTCCTATCTTTGTCTTAATAAAAACACAAAGAAATTTTTAACGACAAACAGATACGATTATGGCAAAATGGAATTTAGATGCTGCGCACAGCGAAGTAGGTTTTAAAGTAAAACACTTAATGATCAACAATGTCAAAGGAAAATTCAACACGTTTAACGTAGAATTGCAAAGTGACAGCGATGATTTCAAATCTTCCAGTATTTCTTTTACCGCTGACGTGGCGTCCATCGATACAAGCAACGAACAAAGAGATCAGCATTTGAAATCAGGAGATTTTTTCGACACAGAAAAATTCCCTCAAATCACATTCAAATCAACCAAGTACGATGGCAAAGAACTAGTCGGTGAGTTGACCATTCGTGATGTAACAAAACCAGTTAAGCTGGATGTAGATTTCGGAGGCATAGCCAAAGATCCATGGGGAAATACCAAAGCGGGTTTTACAGTTACCGGTAAAATCAACAGAAAAGACTGGGGGCTCAACTGGAACGCGGCACTTGAAACAGGTGGTGTATTGGTCAGCGAAGAAGTATCTATTCTAGCGGAAATACAATTGGTAAAACAAGCATAACGCAATCCTTCCTATTCTTCTACATACCGTCCGGTAAAGAACCGGATGGTATTTTTATTTTATATTTTAGTGATCCTGCATTTTTTCTGGACTCAAAATTGACTTCCTTTTATCAGTTCAATCTCAAACGATATGAAAGACAAGATCGAATCACTCATACGTAATGCCCATATTGAGATTCGTTTCAGTGAAACAGAAAAGGGAAACTTCATCAATCTTTATAAAAAAGGGGATTATAAAACATATTACCATTTGCTGATTGAAAAAGTATTGGATACCAAATGCTACTTCAACGACGATCGGGAACAGGTCATTGCTTTTACATTAGATAGCTTAAAAGAACCTGATTTCGCATTTCCTGAAGTCTCTTCCCAAGAAGAAATTCTGGCTTTGACGGAGCTGCTTTACAAAACCTTTTTGTATACGGATATTCTTTCTATTTACGCCCATAGACAACTGTAGAAATATGCTCTCAATTCGAGAAAATAAAACCCAGATACGACCCAAAATTGCCGATTGTACAATTTGTTATATTAAAGAGCAATGGTTACATTGAATGGCTATATAAATAACTTTATGAGAAACACTTTTTTATTGCTCGCTTCTTTCCTGCTTCTTGTGGCCTGCTCTAAGGAAGACAAGAAAAATGACCCGCTCTCCTCTTCCCCTCATTCTCAAAAAAACAACACATCGCTATCCGTTAAAACCAATAGAAATGCAGATGTCGTAGACGAACTGTACCATGAATTGATGGAACAGAAACCGGAATTGCAGGAATTGGAAAACCAGGTGGAAGACATTGAACGTGCGAAAGAAAAAGCGATGGATGCTTATAAGCAATATAATGATAAAAATGCAACCTACTACACGCACGCCGAACAACGAACAAATACCATCAACGACTCTCTTCTAAAAAACAGCATAGAACTTCTTTTGAAAAAAAGTCAGTACGCCTATGCACACAAAAATGAAGAACTTTCTAAAGCTATGCTGGCACTAGAAAAAGAAAGTATCAGTCTTCACGATCATCGCGAGGCCCTGAAAATAATACTCAGCATGAATCTTATTGAGAAATACCAAAAGCACCAGCAGTTGCCCGAATACTCTCCTCAATACAAGCAACTCATAGCGCGCTACACGCAAACTGTAAAAACCGCAGACAGTCTGTTACAAGTCAAATAATATAGGTGATGAAGATCCATCTGTTCATGAAACAATACGTCACTTTCTTTTTTCTTTTAACAGTCAACAGTCTTTTCCTCTTTCCTGCCACCGGATCGGCGCAAACTGTCTCTGAAATTGCCAAAGCAATGTTTGCTAAAACCAAAATGATAACCAGTTTTACCTATTCCATGAAAAAAGTGGAAAGGATAAACGGCAAAAACATCACGCAACAATCTTCTGTAAAACTAAATATCGATCCGCTAAAAGTTTATTTGCGCCAGTCGTATCCCAAAGATGGCATTGAGGTACTGTATGTGACGGGCACCAACAACAACCATGCACTCGTAAACCCCAATGGATTCCCATGGTTCAGCATCAACCTGGATCCTTATGGTGGCACTATGAGAGAGAACCAACACCACACACTTTTTAATTCAGGTTATGACCACGTCATTTCTATTCTCGAACACCTGTATGTAAAGTATAGTGCGCAGATTGAATCCATGACTAAAATGGAGGGCACTACCGTGTGGGATAATCATCCTTGCTGGATTATTTCTCTTACCAATCCTTATTTTAAATACTACAACTATACTGCTCAAAAAGGAGAAACACTACTGACCATCGCCGGAAAGTTCAAGTTGAGTGAACACATGATGCTTGAAAAAAATCCATGGATCAAAAGTTATACAGAATTACTTACCGGAAAAACACTTTCTATTCCTAATGATTATTCTTCCAAAATGATCATCTATGTAGACAAAGTCCGAATGATTCCGCTGGTCATGAAAATCTACGACAACGAAGGCTTGTACGAACAATACGAATACACCAATACCGTCATCAACCCGGTGATCCCTGCGGAAGAATTCAAATCCGATTTCAAAGATTATCATTTTTAATTGGGCAACCGCTTAGTGGGCCTATAAAAATACAGGATCAGGTTTATCTGATCCTATCATCCAACATGATCGAATTACATAAAAATAAAAGTTCACCAGCACAGGTGATTTGTATGCTCAACTCTGCGTATGATTACATCAGTGCTTTTTCAATGATATTACCCACTACGTAAGAAAGAACCGCTGCCAGTCCACCGAGCAGCAAGGTTTCCAGCACTCCTATAATTTTACTCTTACCCGTAACGACACTTTTCATACATCCAACTATACCCAAACCTACACCTGTGAGGATGGAAGAGTATAAAAACAAATCCTGCTCGACAATGTGAAATAAATCTTTAAACACATACGCCAGGATAGGAATAAAACCAATCAGCAAAAACGAGAAGAAGGTCATCGTTGCGCTACTCACCGGCGTCTTTTCATCTTCTACCATTTCCAATTCTTCCTTCATCATGGTGTCGACCCACACGTCTTTATCGGAAGTAATCACGTTGACCACCTGTTCCAGCAATTCTCCTTTAAAACCTTTTTTTTCATAAATCTCACGGATCTCCTGAACTTCTTTTTCTTTCAGGTGTTCGATTTCCCAATACTCCAGTGCCTTGTGTTTTTTATAATTGTCTTTTTCGGCTTTGGAAGAAAAATAATTTCCAACCGACATGGAAAATCCATCGGCTATCAAGTTGGCAAAGCCCAGGATGATGACAACGTTTGTTGCTAAACCTGCGCCTGTAGCACCTGCTACAACAGCAAAGGTAGTGATGGCACCATCGATGCCTCCGTATACAAATTCGGAAATATAGTCTCTGTTAAAAAAGAAAAATTTCTGCGTCGAATGTATTTCTGTCTCTTTCTTATCGGACATACATAAGTGTTTGTTGCTTATTCAATATCGCAAAAAAGAATTTCGTTCGCAAATCACGCCAACAAGTCTGTTGGATCACTCCAATTTTCATTCGGTAGATAAGTCAACAAGCCTTGCTGAACAGCCAAAGGAGAGTTTATTCGTTGTGTATAAATTTGCCCGGTTCCCAAACCATGGTACATGTTGGTGTTGTATTCACAGGTAAATTGAGCAATGGCATTTAAACCAATGCCTGATTCCAGGTAACTCGTCATCCACCAGCCGATGTTATTTTTTTCTGCCAGGGCAATCCATTCACGGCATCCCATCATACCTCCATGCAATGAAGGTTTCAAGACTAAATAAGCCGGTCGAGTGGTTTGAAGCATTGTTTCTTTTTCTTCTGGTGAAGTATATGGAATGAGTTCTTCATCCAATGCGACAGCTATGGGACTGCGTGCACAAACAGATGACAGTAGTTTTAGATTTCCTGCAGTGACAGGTTGTTCAATGGAATGAATAGACAAGCTGGCTAATGCATCTAATACATGAAAAACATTTTCTTCCTTGTACGCACCGTTCGCATCTACGCGAATCATCAGGCGATCCGAATCAAAACGTTCCCGCAAACGTTGAAGCAATGCCAATTCAGAATGAAAATCATGATGACCTATTTTCAATTTAATGCACCGATAACCTTGTTCCAGTTTTTCTTCTATCTGTTGTTGCATGTGTTCCAGTGTATTCATCCACACCAGACCATTGATAGGAATAGCGCGCTGGCCTTTGAAAAAACCATTGCGATAAATCTGATGTACGCCACCATGGCTGTAATCCAGCCAGGCAGTCTCCAATGCAAAGCGAAGCGCGGGCCATTTGTTCAACTCTTCTCTCCAATGAGATTGTCCATCCAAAATAGTTGCAGGATCTTTTTTCCATTCCTCCAACACCGTGTTGATCTTGTCTTCCATGATGTCAAGCGGTTCCGGACTCAATCCGGCAATCGGACTACATTCTCCCCAACCTGTCACTCCATTTTTTTCTAAACGGATAAACCAGGATGTCTTTTCTTTCAATACACCTCTGGACGTACCGGTTTCAAAAGCAAAACGAAAGACGATGGGATGTACGCTGACTTTGAACATGCTCTATTTGAAAAAGAAAATTTGAGACAAAGGGAAATGAAGGTAGATCATTTTGTTGGAAGGTTCTTTGTTCGCAGCATAGACCATCCACTCTCCACCTGTCGCATCTTGCAACAGCCACTTGTATTGCTTGCCTGCATAGTAAGACCTGATCCATTTTACCTGTATCGCATTTTTTGTTTTGGACAACTGATGCTCCACGTCGTTGTAACGTATGCCCGCATAGCGACAGCGATTAGGCCATTCAATATGCAGCAAGTCGTTCAACTGTTTTTTAGAAAGCAATTGAACCGGACCAAACAAAGAAGCCACGTACATGTCCACCGGTTTTTCATACACCTTTTCAGGAGTACCCACCTGCAACAAATGTCCGTCACGCAACACCACAATTTTATCTGACCAGGGTAAAGCATCCAATGCATCGTGCGTGACCATGATCAATGTTTTACCAGAGCTTCTAAAATAGGAAAACAATTGTTCTTTTACTTTTTCACGGGTAATGACATCGATCTGATTAAAGGGTTCATCCAACACGAGTAAACCAGCGTCAGAAGCCAGTGCCAGCGACAAGGCGACACGTTGTTTTTGTCCACCCGATAACTCTGTATCTTTTCTATCTCTAAATTCCTGAAGAGAAAAAATATCCAGGTATTGATCCACCAACAATGTTTGTTCTTCTGCGTGGAAATAACGCAGTTCATAACGCAACATGTCTTCTACCGTGCGCAGACGAGGCAGCACCGTATCCTGCGATACATAGCGTATACCCGCGTAACCTTTTACTAAAAGCTGCATCGGATCAGGCAGAAGCTGATCATCGACAAGTATTTTCCCTTCGTCACACGATTGCAAACAAGCAATGGCCCGAAGCAAAGTGGATTTGCCGCTGCCGCTTTCACCAATGATGGCTACACATTCTCCCGCTTTTACTTTAAACGATACATCTTGTACAGCAGGTTGTTCGACATTGCCATAAACGATGCGCAGATTTTCTACTCGAAGAACGGTTTTGTTTGACATGGAAGAAAGATGGTTGATTCAAATATATGGAATTAAAGTGATCCGTTGTCCGTGAACAATGTCCAGTAAACTAAATATATAAATTTCTCAACTTCTGATCACTGTTCGCAGACCACTGATCACTCACATTTCCCTCTAGCTTTCCAATCTGTTTTTCATTAAATTGCGTGGGCAAAATTAGATACACACATGTCATTCCTTAGAATAGGCGGCGCAGCACTCAATCAAACACCCATCGATTGGGACAATAACCAGCACAACATTGTGCAAGCCATTGCGCTCGCTCGTCAGGATGCCGTATCTATTCTTTGTTTACCGGAATTGTGCCTGACCGGTTATGGATGCGAAGATCTTTTTCTGCACCATTGGGTAGCGGATAAAGCATGGGAGGTGCTCGTACAAATTCTTCCTTACACCAAAGACATGGCAGTTTGTATCGGTTTGCCGGTATGGCACGAACATCGATTATACAATTGCGCTTGCTTTATAGAAAACGGTAAGATCCTGGGATTTTCTGCCAAACAATTTTTAGCCAATGAAGGGGTACACTACGAACCACGCTGGTTCACACCCTGGCCTTCTCAAAAACAGTCCACGATAGAACGCGATGGAAATACTTATCCTTTCGGAGATTTGATCTATCAGGTGCAGGGCATTTCTGTTGCCTTTGAAATATGTGAAGATGCCTGGAGAGAAAAAGAACGTCCGGGATATCGCTATGCGAAACAAAATATCGATTTGATTCTGAATCCCAGTGCCAGCCATTTTGCTTTTCACAAATCAACCGTCCGCTACGACATCGTCATAGGAGGATCTGGTAAAATGAATTGCGCCTATGTGTATGCCGATCTCTTAGGAAATGAAGCGGGACGTATCATCTACGATGGAGAAGTATTGATTGCTTACAAAGGAAATTTAATTCAACGCAACGACCGACTTTCTTTTCACAATGTAGAAATCGTAGCAGCCAATATTGATTTCAACACACAACAAACAAGTCACGAAACACTGACGGAAGATCAGCGGGAAAAAGAATACGAGTTTTGGGAAGCCACCTGCGTGGGACTTTACGACTACATGCGCAAAGCCAAGGCCAAAGGTTTTGTCTTGTCGCTGAGCGGAGGTGCCGATTCATCGACCTGTGCAATCATGGTTTATGAAATGATTCGCAAAGGTTTGCAAGAATTAGGAGCAGAACAATTCATTACGAAAGGCGGATTTTCAGATCTCATCGATGCGCAAAGCATACTTGCTTTGTCAACAGATGAACAGGCAAAAAAAATATGCGGTGTGCTCCTGACGTGTGTGTACCAGACCAGTCGTCATTCGGGAGAAGATACTTTTTTATCTGCTAAAGAATTGGCAGAAAGTATCGGTGCCTCCTTTTACCAATGGAGCATCGACGAAGAAGTAGAAAGTTATAAAGACAAAATTCAAACCGCACTGCAACGCGAACTCAACTGGCAGCAGGATGATATCGCGTTACAAAACATACAGGCACGTAGTCGCTCTCCGATCATATGGATGATGGCCAACATCAAGCGTTCGTTGCTCATCACCACGTCTAACCGAAGCGAAGGAGATGTGGGCTATGCCACCATGGACGGTGATACGTCAGGTAGTATTGCTCCGATTGCCGGAGTAGATAAAGATTTTATTCGCCACTGGTTGTTATGGGCAGAAAAAGAACGGGGACATGTTGGCCTGCGCAGAGTCAATGCGTTGACGCCTACTGCGGAACTTCGTCCATCCGAACAAACACAAACAGATGAAAAGGACCTCATGCCTTATCCTCTGCTGGCAAAGATCGAACGACTCGCCATCAAGAATAGAAAAAAACCATTGGATGTGTATCATCAACTCGAAAACGAGTGGACAGATAAACAACAACTGAAACAATACATTGTAAAATTTTATCGCCTGTGGTCGATCAACCAATGGAAGCGGGAACGCATTGCTCCTTCTTTTCATTTGGATGACTTCAACGTGGATCCTCGCAGCTGGTGCAGGTTTCCGATCCTGAGCGGAAGTTTTACAGAAGAGATCAATGAATTATTAAACGCCTGATGGCCCTCATAGGACAAGATATCGCACAAGCCAAACAGTTGCTGGAACAAGGTCAACTGGTAGCCATCCCTACAGAAACCGTATATGGGCTGGCAGGAAACGCCTTGAATCCAGATGCTGTACTTTCTATTTTCACAGCTAAAGATCGTCCGAGTTTCGATCCACTGATCGTGCATACCGACAGCATTGAAAAAGCCGAACGCTGGGTCAAATATTTTCCAACACCGTTGAAATCGTTGGCTAAAGAAGTTTGGCCGGGACCTTTAACGATCCTTCTTCCTAAAAAAGAACTCATTCCGGATATCGTCACATCAGGATTGGAAACGGTTGGCATTCGCATTCCCCATCATCCGTTGACGTTATCCTTATTGCAATCGCTTGACTTCCCGCTGGCAGCGCCGAGTGCCAATCCATTCGGCTACATCAGTCCCACGCAGGCAGAGCATGTCAATCAACAGTTAGGTGATTTGATCCCTTACATCTTAGACGGTGGTGCTTGTCAGGTAGGTATTGAGTCTACCATCGTAGCCTGGGAAAATAATCGCCTGCATGTATTGCGTCTGGGAGGTTTGAGTGTAGAAGTGATTGAAACATTGAGTAAGCAAAAAGTAGTGCTTAATCTGAATCAATCTTCTAATCCACAAGCACCGGGCATGCTGAAGAGCCACTACGCACCGCGCAAACCAATGCACATAGGTAACATCGACGAACTCATAAAAAAGTACAAAGACAAGCGAATCGGTGTATTGAGTTTTCAACGTGACGTACCGAACACAACGATACAACGCATCTTAAGTCCCACCGGCGATACACACGAAGCCTCTAAAAACCTGTTCCGATTTTTACGCGAACTCGATCAAAGCGAAGCAGAAGTTTTGATCACGGAGTTTGTACCGGAATACGATTTGGGAAGAGCCATTAACGATCGTTTACAACGGGCGACGTATAGCGAATGAAAGTATACTGCATCAGCGGACTAGGAGCCGATGAAAGAGCATTTGCGGCACTTCACTTCAATCGTCCTGTGGTACATGTAAAATGGTTGACACCTTTCAAAAAAGAATCCTTAACGTCTTATTGCAAACGATTGATCGAACAAATTGATACCAGTGAAGATTTTATTTTACTCGGTGTTTCTTTCGGAGGCATGCTGGCTTGCGAATTCAACAAATACATTCATCCCAAACATACCATCATTATTTCTTCAGCTGCACAAGCCAGTGAATTGCCTTGGCTTTATAAAGTAATGGGCAGGATAAGACTGGCCAATTGGTTGCCTACTTTTATGTTGCTTCCTCCTTCTTTTGTACTTCCCTATTTGTTTGGAATAAAAGATCCGGCTCAAAAACTTATCTTACAAAACATCAGTCGCGATACAGATCTTGTATTTCTAAGATGGGCCGTTGGTGAAATCACGCGTTGGAAGAATACTTTTATTCCGCCACATCTCCTGCGCATTCATGGCGATAAAGACAAAGTTCTTCCTGCTTTATCTCCCGATGCACAGGTCATCAAAGGCGGGGGACATTTTATGATCATAGACAGAGCCAATGAAATCAGTGCGCTCATCAATAAATACTAACACCCTGCGTTAGGGATTGAGAGGAAAGCCCGAAGTGCGCAGGCATTGAGCGTTGACGGACTTGGAGCGAAAGCCCGGCCACGCCACGTGAGCAATGAATCACCTTTCAGATTCTTGGGCGGGGAAACGCCCACTCACACCATTTTATAGGTTTACTACTTCCAATCATTCTATTTTCTACTCTCCTCTAAATTTCTTCCATTAAAAATACCTACCACTTCTACTTATCAGCGAACAACTAATCATCAACAACTAGCTATTTCCAATCCATTCCTTATTTTTGTAAAAAACAAAATCACTATGTATTCATTTATTTTGTGGAACGTCTCTCCGGAAATTTTCAGCATCATGGGTTTTCCATTGGTTTGGTATGGATTACTCTTTGCCAGTGCCTTCCTCATTGGTCAACAATTGTTGATGTGGATGTACAAGAAAGAAGGGAAAAATCCACGGGACATTGAAACGCTGACCATCTACATCCTTGTGGGCACTGTAGTGGGCGCGCGTTTAGGGCATTGTTTCTTTTATGAACCGGCCTACTTTCTCGCACACCCTATAGAAGTATTTTACATCAGAGACGGAGGATTAGCCAGTCATGGCGGAGCCCTTGGTATCTTCATTGCACTTTTTATTTTCTGGAGAAAGCATCCTCAAAACAGTTACCTATCTATTTTAGATCGCATGGCACTGGGCGTTGCCATAGGCGGTTGCCTGATCCGTACAGGAAACCTGATGAACTCTGAAATCATTGGTAAACCTACCATTGCTCCTACTGCCGTTTTATTTGTGCACGGTATAGAAAAAAGCATTACCGACAACTTCGGTGTACTCGTGAACAATGTTACCTTAAGAAAAGTGGATACCGTACTGACAGTTGAAAATGTACCGGTACAACCCATAGAAGTGACTCTGCATATGAGTTCGCTGGGCAATGGGAATGTCAACGATCTGTTGAACGGAGGCATCAAAGAAGCATTGAAAAACTCAGGTGATTATTACGAAGGGAAATACCTGGTACCAGATCAATTGCGTTTTTCAGAAAGTACCGATGAGCAAGGAAAGAAAACGATTGTGTTTACCATGTTCGGGGTAGCGAGACATCCATCGCAAGTATACGAAGCGGTATCTTGTTTGCTTCTCTTCTTTGTGTTGCTCGCCATGTACCTTAGCCACAACGGCAATGTACCGGAAGGCCGTACATTCGGCTGGTTCATCGTTGTCGTCTTCTCTCTGCGCTTTGTGTATGAATTCCTAAAAGAAAATCAGGTCAGTTTTGAAAACGACATGAGCCTGAACATGGGACAAATATTAAGTATGCCAATGCTAGTGGTAGGACTCTTCATCTTGATCAGAAGTTATAAGCCGAAGGGAGCGATAGATTAGTTAAATAGTGATCAGTGGACAGTTGTCAGTGATCAGAAAGTTTATCTTCGTTGTTGGCGTCCCGCCAACAACGAGTAACTAAAAATGCAAGAGCGAAGAAACAGAAAGAGAGCGGATGGACTTCGCTCTCTTTCTGTTTCTTCGCTCTTGCATATGCTGATCACTGACAACTGTCCACTGATCACTTTATCCCACCGGATCATGCCCGTGTCCACCCCATGGATGGCAGCGCCCGATGCGCTTGAGGCCCATCCATCCCCCTTTGAAAGGTCCGTATTTTTGTACGGCTTCTATGAAATAAGCCGAACAGGTCGGAGTATACCGACAAGCATTAGGTAACATCGGAGATATCGTATACTGATAGATCTTTGCCAGAAAGATCAGGACATAAGTAATTGGTCGAACAAAGAATTGTTTAATGGACATGGTCTTTTGCATTCCTCCTCGTTTCAAAAAGAACAAGCACCAACTTATTTAAAAAATTGGTGCTTGTCTATTATTTATTATTGGGTTTTGCTTGATGCCATCGTTATACTTTAAGCGGTACCAAAGCGCCTGCTTTGATGTCGTCAACTACTGATGGATCAAGCAATGTAGATGTATCACCTAAATTACTGACATCACCTTCTGCTACTTTTCTTAAGATACGACGCATGATTTTTCCGGAACGGGTTTTCGGTAATCCTTTTACGAATTGAATTTTATCAGGCTTCGCAATAGGACCAATGATCTTCGTCACCACATCCAGGATTTCTTTACGCAATACATCTTCCGTCTTGGAGAAATCTTCCAGGATCACGTAAGCATAAATACCCTGACCTTTGATGTCGTGCGGATAACCGACTACAGCAGATTCAATCACGGCACCGTGTTCGTTGATGGCGTTCTCTACTTCAGCAGTTCCCATGCGGTGACCGGATACGTTGATCACATCGTCCACTCGACCCAGGATACGGTAGTAACCATCGTGATCACGTTTGCAACCGTCGCCGGTGAAGTATAAACCTTTGTACGTAGAGAAATACGTTTGACGGCAACGCTCGTGATCGCCATACAGTGTGCGGATGATAGAAGGCCAAGGATATTTCATGCACAAGTTTCCTTCTACATCGTTTCCTTTTAATTCATTGCCTTCGCTGTCAACTAAAATTGGTTGCACACCCGGTAAAGGCAATGTTGCGCAAGTAGGTTTCAATGGTGTGATCCCTGCCAATGGAGAAATCAAAATACCACCTGTTTCTGTCTGCCACCAGGTATCAACGATCGGACATTTTTTGTTACCGATGTTGTCGTTGTACCAGTGCCAAGCTTCTTCATTGATTGGCTCACCCACAGAACCCAATACTTTCAGGCTGCTCAGGTCATATGGTTTTACAAAATCCAAACCAGATGCCATCAAAGAACGAATAGCCGTCGGTGCCGTGTAGAAGTGAGTCACTTTATGTTTTTGTATGCCTGCCCAGAAACGACCTGCATCCGGGAATGTAGGAACACCTTCAAATATAACGCTCGTTGTTCCGGCCAATAGAGGCGCGTAAACCAGGTAAGTATGTCCTGTGATCCAGCCTATATCAGCCGTACACCAGTACACATCACCGTCTCCAATT
>JAQBNU010000147.1 GCA_028288365.1 Chitinophagaceae bacterium
TATCAGGAAAACGCGCCGTTTTGATGATTTTGTAAATGACACTATAAAGCTGGCCCGGGCAAAACGCCAACTGCGCCTGCACAGGCTTAAGCAGCCAAATAATAAAGACCGTATAAATGCGGGCTTTTACCGCGCCTGGGAGCCGCAGGCTTATACCTCGTTGCGCGATAATATTAAGCATTTAGATATGCTGGTGAGCGAGGGCTTTACCACCACGCCCAAAGCCGATACCATTACCGCTAAACTTGATACCGGACTGGTAAACCTAAGCCGCAGCGCTAAAAAACCTGTGCTGATATCGTTAAGCAACTATATTAACTTAGGCAGCAATACCGGTTATATGGATGCCAAAAACGTAAACCGGATACTGAAAAGCAAAAAGGCGCGCACGGTGCTGATTAACGACATTGCCGCCAAATTGACCAAATACAATTTCACGGGTATTAATATTGAACTTGAGGATATAAAAGACCGCCGCGGCCCCGATTTTACCGCTTTTGTAAAAGAACTGTACGGAGTGCTGCACCCTCAAAACTTCCTGGTAACACAAAACGTAATGCCCGGCGACGACAGTTACGATTTGCCTTTCCTGGCCAAATACAACGATTATTTGTTCGTTTTCGCGGTAGATCAGCATAACGATGTAAGCAACCCCGGCGATGTATCGCACCAGCACTGGGTGGAATTGTTACTGGATAAAGTTTGTAACCAGATACCCAGCAATAAAGTGATACTTACTATTGGCGCCGGTGGTTACGATTGGCCTGCCAATAGCCAGGGCACTGCCGTTGGTTACCAGCAAGCTATCAGTACAGCGCATGAGAATAAAAAGAAGGTGATCTACGACCCGCAATCGGCCAACCTGCATTACTCGTACAAAGCGCTGGACAGCACTATGCATACCGTATACTTTACCGATGCTGCTGCCAACTTTAACATTATCCGCATGGCCGATGATTGGGCTACCGGTGGTGTTGCCCTGTGGCGTATTGGTTTCGAGGATCCGCGCCTGTGGTCGTTCTTCCAGAAAAACCTTTCGATAGACTCGTTGCGCAAGACCGGCATAGACCAAACCGGCCTGACCAAAGTAGGTTTGAACAACCATATTGATTACGCCGGTGACGGCGAGGTGCTTGATTTGATAACTACCCCCGACACTGGCCTCATTAAGTTGAACATGGATCCTAAAACGTTTACCATCACCAGCCAGGACTATGTAAAGCTGCCTACTAAATATGTAATCAGAAAATATGGGTATAAAGAGGGGAAAATTGTATTAACCTTTGATGACGGCCCCGACCCTGCTTATACCAACCGCATTATAGATATCCTGAAAAAGGAGAAAGTGCCGGCAACTTTCTTTATTGTGGGGTCGATGGCCGAGAAAGCCATACCTATAGTGAAGCGCGAGTTTGATGAGGGATACGAAATTGGCAATCACACCTATTTCCACCCCGATATATCAACTATTCCTTTAGAGCGTGTAAAACTGGAACTGAATGCTACCCGTAAGCTGATAGAATCGATAACAGGGCGCAGCACCATCTTGTTCAGGCCGCCGTTTAATGCCGATGCCGAGCCGCAAACACTGGCCGAGGTTATCCCCGTTGCCGAAAGCCGAAAGCAAAACTATATCAATATTGGCGAAACTATTGACCCATGGGACTGGCAGCCCGGCGTTACTGCCGATAGCATTGTGGCCCGCGCCATCCGCTACCGCAATAACGGGTCGGTAATATTACTGCACGATGCCGGCGGCGACACCCGCGAGGAAACCGTAAAGGCCCTGCCGCGCATTATCCATTATTTTAAAAGCCACGGCTACCAGTTTACCACCATTGCCGATATTTTAGATAAAACCCGCGATGACCTGATGCCCCTGCCTAAAGATGATCCGGGCAGCGGTATTACCAGCCGATTGTATGATTGGGCAATAATGGGCTATTTTTACAGTAGCTACGTGCTGCAATATGTATTCTTCACCGCAATTTTCCTGGCTATTGGCCGCATTGTTTTAATTGCCATTTTGGCCGGCAAGCAATACGCTGATAACAAGAAAGAGGAAAAAAACATGCCCGATGCCGCCACCTTAGCGCCGGTAAGCATTATTGTGCCTGGTTATAACGAGGAAGTAACCGTAATACGCACCATACAAAGCCTGCTACTGTTGGAGTACCCGGCTTTCGAGATCATTTTTATTGATGATGGATCGAAAGATAAAACCTACCAAATTGTGCAGGAAGCTTATGGCAATCATCCCCTGGTGCAGATATTAACCAAGCCCAACGGCGGGAAGGCATCGGCGCTTAACTTTGGTATTACCCATGCTAAGTATGATTATGTAATTTGTATTGATGCCGATACCCAGTTAAAAAACGATTCAGTTTATCACCTGATGCGCTATTTTACCGATGATGAAATTGGCGCCGTAGCGGGTACCGTTAAGGTAGGCAACGCCCATAACCTAATTACCAACTGGCAGGCTATTGAATACATTACGGCCCAAAATATGGACCGCCGCGCTTTCGACTTATTAAACAGCATTACCGTAGTGCCTGGCGCTATCGGCGCGTTCCGCAAATCGGCTATCTTTAAATCGGGTGGTTTTACAACTGATACCCTGGCCGAAGATTGCGACCTGACCATGCGCATCCTGAAACTGGGCTATATTGTGCGCAATTGCGATGATGCCATTGCCTATACCGAAGCGCCTGAGACGATAAACGGGCTGATGAAACAACGTTTCCGCTGGAGTTTTGGTGTGATCCAAAGCTTTTGGAAAAATAAGGACGCGCTGTTTAACAAAAAATATAAGTTCTTCGGTATGGTGGGGATGCCTAATATCCTGCTGTTCCAGATTATCCTGCCCCTGTTCTCGCCCCTGGCCGATTTGATGATGATAGTAGGCCTGTTTAGCGATAACCCGCTTAAAATAGTGTTCTATTACGTGGCCTTTATTGTGATAGACCTGCTGGTATCTATGCTGGCCTTTTGGATGGAGAAAGAGGATTATAAAAAGCTCATCTATATTATCCCGCAGCGCTTTGTATGGCGCCAGTTAATGTACTGGGTGCTGTTTAAATCCATCCGCCGGGCGTTGAAAGGCGAGTTAAGTGGCTGGGGCGTACTAAAACGTACAGGTACCGTGACGATGAAAAAGACGGAGAAGTAGCGGGATAATTAAGTGCCACCCCATCGGGGTTTAATATCGGTAGAAAACCTCAACCTGGCGCGAGTATGCAGCGCAGGGATGTGGGAGAGGGTACTCGTGACTTCCCGGA
>JAQBNU010000071.1 GCA_028288365.1 Chitinophagaceae bacterium
CAGCAGTTTTGCCTTCATCTATTTTCATATCAACGGTTAATCCGTCTACTTTTTGAAGGTCAGATTCACTGAATGTATTTCTCCATAATATTTCCATATTAGCAAACTGCATATCTGCCACTTTACCAGGTATGGTAAACAACGCTGTAAATGTATCAGATTCACCTGGAGCTAAAAGTAAAGCATCTTGTGATTTAGCATTTGCGAACTCTTGTCCGTTTTCAATTTTAACACCTAGTTTATTGGGGTTAACTAAGCCATAACCTTTACCGGTATAAGTTACCTTGAACTTAGCTACAGTTTCTTTTGTCTCTTTACTGATTTTTACCAATTCAATTTTAAAGTTACTAGCTGTGATATCGTTTACACTGGCAGGAAGTTTAAAGTTAGGCACTTCTGTACTTGGTGCGTCCGCGTTTATTTTGTAAAGTCCCGCTACTAGAAATTGGTAATCACCAACATGCAAATTCTTTCCATTTCCTTTTACATCCAACACTCGTCCGCCTTTATCAGAAGGCTGGAGCAGAAGCATTCTATCACTAGGAGAGAAATCACTGCCTGCAATTTTAAACGTACTTTCTTTAGGTTTGAAAACGATGTAATCTGTTGTCTTGTTAGAAAGCTTGATCTTTAATTTTGAAAATTCAATTCTCGATACGGCATCTTTAATTTCTACGCTTACCTCATTGGTTTCTGCTGTCGCATCAGCGTAATAGATGGTATGTTCAGGATCTGTTTTTGACTTTTGAGCAAAAGCACTCCATTGTAAAGCAATTAGAAAACATGTCAATAAAATTAGTCTTGTTTTTTTCATGGGTCTATACTGTTTATCATTGTTGTTTGTTAGCCAGTCTATGACCTTGCCGTTTTTCAAAGGTTTAAGACCTATATCAAATATAATCATTATGTCTACGTTTCAAATAGCTTTATGGCGTTTATGGTGTCTCATTGAAATGATTTCCCTAACTTTACAATAAATATCCAGTGTCTTATTATACCAGTGAATAGTTCCAAAAAGCTTTATAAAAACTTAGTAGACGCCGTATTATTGGCACTACAGGAGATTGCAGAAAATAACAAGTATGCTGATAAAGTACTGGAAAAAGTATTGAAATCGAATCCTAAGTGGGGCGCAAGAGACAGAGCTTTTATTGCAGAAACAGTTTATGATATTGTTAGACATCAACGCTTACTTAAAACGCTGAGTCAAGATGTTTCAGGATATTCGGGGATCAATGAATGTATAGGTTTGTACCTGCTGCAGCAAGGATATGAAATTCCAAACTGGAGTATTTTTGAACACGTTCAGCAAATAGACTTTCAAGAAGTCAATACAAAAATAGAAAATATATCTTCTCCTGCAGTACTTCAATCCTATCCAGACTGGTTATATAATAGACTTGAAAAAGAATTAGGAAAAAGTTGTTGGGATAAAGAAGCTGCTTATTTAAATCAACCCGCAGATGTTTTTTTGCGCGTCAATACATTAAAAGTAAATCCCAATAAACTCATTGCTTTATTGGCAGAAGAAGGGATTCATGCAGAATCGATGAAGCCATTGCCTTATACCTTGAGGTTGTTAAAGCGTCAGAATGTTTTTAGGTCTGCTTATTTTAAGCAAGGATATTTTGAAGTACAGGATTGGTCGTCTCAACAAGTGGTACCCCTGCTTAATCCTGAACCAGGTATGCGTATCGTAGATGCATGTGCTGGAGCGGGAGGCAAGACATTACACCTTGCAGCCATGATGAAGAATAAAGGGAAGATCATTGCGATGGATACAGAAGAGTGGAAATTGAAGATTCTCATGCAAAGAGCAAACAGAGCAGGGATTACAATTATAGAACCTCGTGTGATTGATTCGGCCAAAGTAATCAAGCGCCAGTATGATTCGGCAGACGGCTTGCTTACAGATGTTCCATGTTCTGGTCTTGGTGTTATGCGTCGCAATCCAGATACGAAATGGAAACTAACAGATGAAGCGATTGAAAGAACAAGAGTGATACAACAGGATATCTTAGAAAGTTACTCTGGAATTGTTCGTCAAGGTGGATCTTTTGTATACGCTACTTGTAGCATTCTTCCTTCTGAAAACGAAGATCAGGTCAATGGATTTCTTAGCAAGAACAATGCTTACGAGCTTGTGACCAAGAATACGATCTATCCTTCTGTCAGTGGAGCGGATGGTTTTTTTATGGCTTTGATGAAGCATCAAAATTGATTTTAATTATTTTTTAATCGCTTGAGATTCATTTTATTGAAAAAATGTATAATTTTAAATATACTAAACCGAATTGTTGAATGAAAAAGCTATTATTTATCCTGTTCTTTTGTAGTTATGCCGCTTTGGTAATGGGACAAAAGAAAGAGATCAAAGAGGCATTAGGTAAAGCAGAAACGCATTTTGTATCTGATGAATATGGTTTAGCGCTCCCTTATTACCTGGAGGTAGATAAATTGAGTAATCCCAAAAGACCGGATATTTCATACAAAATCGGATTGTGTTATTTAGATATCAATCAACCAGGAAAATCGACGGCCTTTTTCCTTCATGCAAAAGCAGGTGGAATAAAAGATGAAAAAATGGATTTTTATATTGGACAGGCTTATCACTCCAATCATAATTTTGACAAGGCGATTGAAAGCTTTGAGACTTATAGAGCGACACTCAAGAAAAACAACGAAGAAGAACTATACAATGTAGATACTTACATCAACTATTGTAAGGTAGGTAAAGAGTTAGTAAAGAATCCTATCAAAGTAAAAATCAGTAACCTCGGACCCAATATCAACTCTCCTTATCCTGACTACGTTCCAGCCATATCTGCAGATGAAACGGTTTTGATTTTTACTTCTCGCCGACCTAATACAACAGGTGGTGGTAAAGATTTGCAAGATGATTATTACTACGAGGATATTTACATTTCAGTAAAAGCAGACGATACGACATGGACAAGTGCCGTACAATTGGGTAGTGAGATCAATACTCCGTCTCATGATGCTTGCGTTGGGTTATCTCCCGATGGACAGGAATTGTTTGTATATAAAGTAACAGGTAAAGACGGTGGTGATTTGTACCAAAGCAATTTGGTAGGAACAGTTTGGTCTACTCCAAAAAGTTTGGGCTCAAACATAAATAGCTCATATTGGGAACCGAGCGCTACTACTAACTCTGACGAGAATGTGATCATCTTTTCATCTACAAGAAAAGGGGGATTTGGAGGAAGAGATTTATACTTGTCAAGAAAGCTTCCTAACGGTGAGTTCGGACCAGCAGTAAATATGGGGCCTAAAATCAATACGGTTCATGATGAAGACGGTCCTTTCATCCATGCTGATGGTAAGACGTTATATTTTAGTTCGAAAGGACACAAGTCAATGGGAGGCTTCGATATTTTTTCTTGTGAGTTGGATTTAGTCAAAGGAGAGATCAAAACAGCACCAGCAAACGTTGGTTACCCAATCAATACCGCAGACGATGATATATTCTTTGTATGGTCTGCAGATAATAAAAGAGCTTATTTTTCGTCTGCAAGAGAAGGAGGATATGGTGAAAAAGATTTGTACATGCTCGAAAGAGATGAAGCGAAAGCTGCTTTGGTTGTCTTTAAAGGAGCGGTATACAATTGTGATTCTGATAAGCCTGTTACTGCTTTAATTAAAGTAACAGATTTGGCAACAGGTAAATTGGTAGGGGTCTACAATACCAACTCCAGCTCTGGTAAATATACCGTTATTCTTCCTCCAGGTAAAAACTACGGTTTGGCTGTAGAAGCACCAGGCTATTTGTTTTATTCTAAAAACATAGATGTACCGACATTGGATCACTACATAGAAGTAAAAGATTCTATTTGTCTGGATAAAATCAAGGTAGGTACCAAAATCGTATTGCGTAACGTGTTTTTTGATGTTAACAAGGCTACATTGCGCCCTGAATCTGTTACAGAATTGGATCGTTTAGTAAGTATCATGACTGAAAATCCTCATTTGAAAATTGAAGTATCTGGTCATACAGACAGTGATGGTAATGATGAGCTTAATTTAAAACTGTCTCAAGCCAGAGCAAAAGCGGTGTTGGATTATGTGGTTAAAAAGGGAGTCTTGGCCGATCGTATGACTTCTAAAGGTTATGGAGAAACACAACCTATGGCTCCTAATGATACTCCGGAGAATAAGCAAATGAATAGAAGAACAGAGATTAAAGTATTGGAAGACTAGTTTTAGTCTTTATTCTTATAAAAAAGCAGGCGGCCCTTTTTCAAGGCCGCCTGCTTTTTTTATACAGGGTAATCTAAACATATGTTGAATTCATAGATGTATTGAAGGGCTTAATCAAATGTATACAAACCTTTCTTGTAAAGCGCGTA
>JAQBNU010000013.1 GCA_028288365.1 Chitinophagaceae bacterium
AATCAAATTCTGTATCCAGGTAATTGAATAAGTAATACAACATTAGTTCAATTGGGGTTGAAGTAAAACTTTAGTTACGTCTTGTCTCATGCCACAAGAAATTAATTGGTTGATCAAATGGTTTAAAGTCTCTACACATTCTTCGCATGCGGGACAAACAATGTTTTTCATTTGAATACACTTTAACCAATAGCGAAGCGTGATGGCATTCTGCAAGGCTTTCGCTACATGCTCCGAGTATTCGGATTTCGTAGCAGCTGAAGAAGCGTAATCAATATATTTACGAATAGGCAAGTTGCTCTTCATGATCTTAGAGGCCATGTCGGAATTATTTTCTTTCGCCAGCTGACAGAAGAGTGTGAAAATCCTTCCGGACAACACAAATGAATTTTCAATGATACTTTCCAATTCTTTCATAGTTACTTGCCTAATAAGTCAAACATTTCTTTCACTATTTCTTTATCATCAAAAGGATACTTCACCCCTTTTATTTCTTGGTAATTTTCATGGCCTTTACCGGCCACCAAAATAATGTCACCGCTCTTTGACATGGTAGTAGCGGTCTTGATGGCTTCCTTACGATCTGCAATGATCAATACTTTACGTTGATCCGTAATTTTTATCCCTTCCTGCATCTGTCGAATAATATCCATAGGATCTTCATCGCGAGGATTGTCAGACGTGATGATCACCTGATCACTTAGCTTACACGCAATGGCGGCCATGATGGGTCTCTTGGCAGCATCACGGTTACCGCCACAACCTACTACCGTAATTACTTTTTCATTCCCCTGTTTGATGGATTGAATGGTAGACAAAACATTTTCCAATGCATCCGGTGTATGTGCATAATCTACAATGCCGGTTAAATTACCTTGTGCAGATTTTATTTGATCAAATCTTCCCTTCGCTGAAGACAAGCCAGAAAGAACAGTAAGTA
This sequence comes from Chitinophagaceae bacterium, assembly GCA_028288365.1. Taxonomy (GTDB): domain Bacteria; phylum Bacteroidota; class Bacteroidia; order Cytophagales; family Cytophagaceae; genus JACMQM01. The sequence goes on from JAQBNU010000013.1 coordinate 941, forward strand.
CTTCCTCTTTGTCTTCTCCTAATAAAGTAGCCGCACCGTATACACCTAATAAATTATAGGCATTGAAATCGCCGATCAACTTGAACCATACAGAACGTCCGTCAATGTCAAGCTCCAGACCATGAATGGTATTGGAAACGATAGCTGCTTTGAAATCTGCTATGCGTGTAAGGCTATAAGTATATTTCGCCGCTTTGGTATTTTGCAACATCACCATTCCACGTTTGTCGTCGAGGTTTACCAGAGCAAATGCATTTTTAGGTAAGCCGTCAAAAAACAATTTCTTCGCACGAATGTATTCGTCAAACGTTTTGTGGTAATCCAGGTGATCGTGTGTGATGTTAGAAAACAAAGCTCCTGCAAAATTCAACCCGGCTATTCTTCTTTGCACAGCTGCATGAGAACTGACTTCCATGAAGCAATGGGTACAACCTTTTTGCAACATTTCCGCCAACAGCTGCTGAATGCTTACTGCATCCGGTGTAGTATGTGTAGAGACTAATATTTCTTCGTTGATTTTATTTTGTACCGTGGACAACATGCCGCACTTATAACCTAACTGAACAAATAAATCAAAGAGCAATGTCACCGTAGTGGTCTTCCCGTTTGTACCGGTCACTCCTACCACTTTCATTTTATCTGAAGGATGATCGTAAAAGTTGGCAGCCATGATACCCAATGCTTCAGAAGAATCGTTGACCTGCACGTAGGTTACGTCCGTAGAAAGTTGTTCCGGCATTACCTCACAAACAATCATCTTTACCCCTTTTTCTATCACTTGTCCAATGTAGGTGTGCCCGTCAGAAGCGCTGCCTGCAATGGCCACAAACAAAGAAGTCGCAGACACTTTTCTGGAATCAAATTGAATATCCGAAACAGAAAGGTCTGTTTTTCCTGAAACAGATTTTAGTGAAACTTTGTACAATATGTCGCTTAACAACTTCATCATTTTAATTCCAGCAATACTGTTGAAACTCCTACCAACGGGCTACCTGGATTAGGTGTTTGTCTTGCCACTCTTCCTTCACCTGTTACTTTCACACGCATGCCTTTGTTTTCCAGTATGAACAACGCATCACGCAAACGATAACCTGTAACATCCGGAATTTTATCTTTTGCTGTTGTTCTAGGGATCCACATCACAGCACTATTTTCTGCGCGAGAAGAAACCCACTCTTCATGAATATCTTCTTTGGTGTGATTGGCAATTTTATAATCCTTGCACAACTCTTTCAACTCTTCGAAATTTCCACCACGGATGACAGGTAGCGTTGTATTATTTTGCTTCAATTTCAAGTCAACCATTTTGTGCAGGTCCAGATCTGTAGAATATATTTTATCTGCAATCTCTTTAAACACCGGCGCGGCCACGTCACTGCCGTATTGTTCAAATCCTTTAGGATTGTCAATAACCACGATGCAGCTGTACTTTGGTGCTTCAGCAGGAAAATATCCAACGAAAGAAGTATAGTACGTACGTGTATAGGTTTTGTCTTTTAATTTTTGCGCCGTACCTGTTTTGCCCGCAATTTTATAATTGTCGTTTTTAATGTTGATGGCTGTGCCATTTTCTACCACTCCTTCTAGCATCGTTCTCAACATCGTCAATGTTTTATCGCTGCAAATTTTATCGATCAACACTTCTGTTTCAAATTCATCGATGTTGTGATCCACCACCTTTGTAGATTTCACAATGATGGGACGAATCATTTTCCCTTGATTGGCGACAGCATTATATAGAGCCAATGTTTGTAGAGGCGTTACTTCCAATTCATAACCGATAGACATCCAGGGTAGCGTAATACCACTCCAGGATTTGGAAGTAGGAGTTTTGATACGAGGCTTTGCCGTACCTTCCATCTGAAAGCCCAGTGGATCGGCCATTCCAAGACGTCTCACATAACCAATGAAGGCTTCTGGTTTGGTTCCAAACACTTCTTGTACTTTTTTCGAGATAGCAATGTTCGAACTTTTCTCAAACGCTTCCTGCATCGTGATGATGCCGTAACCATCCGGTTTATGATCGCGCATGATGCGGTCATAAAATTTATATTCTCCTTTACCTGTATTGACCGTGTCTTCCAATTGCATTCCGGATTCTTCGATCAGAGAAATCATGGACACCAATTTAAAAGTAGAACCAGGATCTGTTAAGCCCTGGTTACCGACTGCGTAATTATAATTTTCAGCATACACACCCGGAGCAATCTTACCCATGTTGGCCAATGCTTTGATCTCTCCTGTTTTCACTTCCATCAATACGACACAACCGTAATCGGCATCGTGCTTCGCTAAATGTCTTCGCAAACTGGCTTCCGCCACATCTTGTATGTTTACATTAATGGTGGTTTGAATATCAACGCCATCTATCGGTCTCACTTCAGACTCATCATGCATTGGTTTCCACGTACCGCCTGACATTCTTCTAAACAAGGCTTGTCCGTTTCTACCAGCCAGTTGATTATTGAATGTGTATTCCAATCCGGCGCCTTTGTTGTTTTCATTAACAAAGCCAATGGTACGCATAGCGAGTGAAGAAAATGGTTTGAAACGTTTATCAATCTTTTCAAACACCACACCACCTTTTGATCTGCCATCTCTAAAAATAGGCCATTCGGACATGGTCTTCTTCGCCTGATAATTGATCAGGTCTTTATTGATGACTAAATATTTTTTATCTGAACGACGGGCTTCGCTAATTTTTCTTTTGTATTCTGATGCACTTTTGTCTTTGTAAAAACGAGACAAGGCTAAAGCCAAGGAATCAATATCTTTTTTATAGATCTCATCCGTTGCAATAGTAGGATCTAAGCACAACCTGTAAAAAGGAATAGAAGTAGCCAGCAAACTGCCATTATCAGAATAGATATTTCCTCTGGTTGCTTTTACTGTTTTGTATTGCAATAAATTTTCATGCGCGAGTTTTTTCCAACGCTCTCCTTCTACATACTGTATCTTAGCGATCCTCCAGACGATAGAGAATGAGAAGAGTACCAGAAAAAGGAACGCTACACGTATTCTAAGTAATATGGAACTCTTAATATTCAATCTCTTCCAAATCTATTTTTTGTGGAGGCACCATACTTTCTTCCAGTCCAATAGAATTGACTTCCTTGGCCACTTCCGATTGTTTGCTCCTGTACATGAGCTCTGCCTTAAGTGTTGTATAATCTGCACGAAGGTCGTTGACCTCCACTTTCATTTTTTCTATTTTTCTTACCAGCTTATCGGAAGTATGTGCATTCCAAATGTATCCGATGAGAAATACAGCTACGTAAAATACATAAGGAACATACTTAACTGGCAATCCCTCTTTGAACAAGGCATTAGAAGAAGCGAGGTTTTCCATCGCGCTGAACAAGCCTTTGCCCGTGCGTTCTCTTTTTTCTTCTACTTCTTCCTCTATCTTATAACTGTTGGACATAGGTATTATCGTTTTACAGCTATTCTTAACTTTGCACTTCTTGACCTGCTATTTCTAGCGTATTCATCTTCTGATGGCAGTACCGGTTTTCTGGTCAACAGTTGAAATGGCTTTTGATCGTTGCCGTACAAATCTTTTTTTATTATCCCCTGAAAGTTGCCGGCATTCATGTAATCCTTTACCAATCGGTCTTCCAGCGAGTGGTAAGAAATGATGACCAGCCTTCCGCCTTTCACCAACAACTTTTCTGCCTGCTGCAACAAATCTCTGAGCGCGCCCATTTCATCGTTGACTTCTATGCGTATGGCCTGAAACACTTGAGCCAGGTATTTCATTTCATATCCTTTAGGAGCTACCTTCCATGCGGACTCTTTCAGGTCCATCGTTGTTTCAAATTTCTTTTCAATGCGAAAGCGACAAATTTCTCTGGCCAGTGTTTTAGAATTTTTCACTTCACCGTACATGCTGAACATATGCACCAATTGTTCTTCTGCATAAGTATTCAGTAAGTCTTTCGCAGAGACCCCTTCCGACTTATCCATGCGCATGTCCAGTTCACCGTCGAAGCGTATAGAAAAACCTCTGTCGGCCGTATCGAACTGGTGCGAAGAAACACCAAGATCACCAAGTATGCCCTGCACTTCACGCACACCTTCCATGCGAAGGTATTTGCTGAGGTACCTGAAATTTCCTGCTATGAACTTGAAAGAACGATTGGATTTGAATTGATCTGTGTTTTTAGCGGCATCACTGTCCTGGTCCACGCCATATAATGTTCCACCTTTCAAGGCTTCTAAGATGCGTGCGGAATGTCCTCCTCCACCAAACGTAACGTCCACGTAGGTTCCCTTCTCATCCCAGATCAGGCCATCTATACATTCTTCCAACAAGACCGGCACATGATACTCCATACTCACACGTTAATTTATTGACCGGATAAAAACTTTTCAGCTTGTTTAGAAAACTCACTCTGATCTTTTATCAGGTATTGATTGTACTTATCGGGATTCCATATCTCTACTCTATTGCCTACTCCCACTACTATAGCATCCTTATCTATATCTGCATACTTCAACATGAGTTTAGGAATCAGGAATCGACTGGCTGTATCAAGCTCCAGCTCTGCGCTACCGCTAAAAAAATTACGCTGAAAGTTTCTTTGCTCTTCGTTGAATTCACTCAAACCCGCTACGCGCGAGTATACCTTCTTCCATTCCAACTCAGGATACAAGACCAGACATGCTTCAAAGCCACGTTTGACAAAGACTTTCGGCACCTCTACATCAGGCAAAGTGGATTTAATGCGCGCAGGAAGCACCATGCGCCCTTTCGCATCCAATTTACACTCATATTCTCCTGATAGGTAAGCCATTATTTCTGTTTTGACCTTAAACAAAAATAAGTAAGAAAAAGCAAAAACCAACCACTTTCTACCACTTTCTACCACTTTGTGGATAAATAGGCTTTTTTTCAACCATTTTAGGCCACTTTTTGACATTCCCTTCTCCTTACATTTAAGAGAAGTTGATGTATGATTTAGGGAAAGAATAAAGCGGATCGGAACAGCACGAAAAACACAGTCGCGTCCTTTTCAAAATGATAGGGAAATCAACATGGTTATCCACACTCACACAAATAACGCTGACATATCCACATTTTAAAAAACAAGAAGTCTATAGCCCACCTACGAGCCTCTATTCATAAGGGGTACCGAAAATTTGAACTTTTACAATATCCACATCTACGGTGAACTCAGGCTTACAGGACGTGAATACTCCCTATGCCTGATTGGCACAGGGATAAAGAGAGAAAGCCCATACTCATATATATAAGTATAAAGACGAAGAAATATTCTACAAAAAGCTACAAGAGCCATTTACAGGGATGTTTTGACCCATGTTGATAAATGTGGATAACTCAAAAGAGAAGACTCTAATAGCTGAAGGCCGCATAAAACAAGGGCTCAACTGAAGTCATCAGTGGTATGAAAAACTATTGATACTAAAAATTGAAATTGTATTTTTCTCTGAATCTCTTGATTACACTAGGCTTGCAGCCTTTACAAAGTTATCAACAAACGATTTTTTTTTCTTCCTCATACTTGCATACGAGCTTTTGATATGTAATTTTTGTAAAGAATTTATTCGTAACCAATCTTTTAAACACTTACAAACATGGCTAACAAAGCAGAATTAATCGACGCAATTGCAGCTGAATCAAACTTAACTAAAGCTGATTCAAAAAGAGCATTAGATGCATTTTTAGGAACTGTTGTTAAATCTTTGAAAAAAGGTGAACCAGTAGTATTGATCGGTTTCGGTACTTTCAAAGTTGCTCAAAGAGCTGCTAGAAATGGTAGAAATCCTCAAACAGGTAAAGTGATCAAAATCAAAGCTAAGAAAGTAGTTAAATTCAAAGCTGGTGCTGATCTATCTAAGAAAGTTGCTAAGTAATTAGCACTCTTAGTCAAGGGAAAAAAGACCTGCCGCCTGGTGGGTCTTTTTTTGTTTCATATAATCCTACAAGGTTAGAATGGAAGGAGATCAAAAATCAGAGATCAAGATCTATCGGCTATAAATCATCCTTAAGTAAGTCCTAATAAAAAAGCAGAGATCATAATGATCTCTGCTTTTTTATTCATTTTCTGATCTCAGATGTCTGATGTCTCTATTTTACTTGCCTTTAAACGTCTGTATCAAATCGGCTATCAATCCTGTCCAGCCGGTCTGATGCGATGCGCCACAGCCTCTTCCATTGTCTCCATGGAAGTATTCATAAAACAATAGGTTGTCTCTAAAATGAGGATCCTGGCTAAATTTCTTCACATCTCCATAGAAAGGTCTTTGTCCTTTCTCATTCAATGTAAAGATCGACGTAAGCCGACCGGAAATCTCTCCTGCAATATCACGCATGGACAGCTCTTTTCCTGAGCCTGTAGGGTATTCTATTTTAAATGTGCCTCCGTAGTATTGATCGTATTTCAATAACGACTCTACCAACATGTAATTGATCGGGAACCAGATCGGTCCTCGCCAGTTGGAGTTTCCTCCAAACATGCCGGAATCCGATTCTCCTGGTTTATAAGAAACAGAAAATACTCTTCCATGGTAATGGAATTCATACGGTTCGTCTTTGTGTGCTTTCGATAACGCACGAATACCAAAGTCTGACAAGAATTCTGTTTCATCCAGCATGCGTTTCAGCACCATCGTCATCCGGTGGCCACGTAGCAAGGACAATAAACGGGAATGATCTTTTCCTTCTTCGTGCCAACGTGAAATCAGCGAAGCCAGATCTGGCCTGTTCTCCAGGATCCACTCCAACCGACGTTTGAAAGAAGGCAGTCGATCTAAGGTAGCGTTATCTAAAATTTCAACCGCAAACAAAGGGATCAAACCCACGATGGATCGAACTTTCATGTGTTCACTATGTCCATCCGGTAAGTGAATAACATCAAAGAAAAACTGTTCTTCTTCGTCCCATAACCCAATGCCATCACCACCAATATTTGTCATCGCACCTGCGATGTACAAGAAATGTTCAAAGAATTTTGAAGCGGTATCTTCGTATACACTATTGTCCAGTGCCAACTCCGTAGAGATGCGCAACATGTTCAGTGCATACATCGCCATCCAGCTGGTACCATCGGCTTGCTCGGTACGACCACCAATGGGTAATGGCTGACTTCTGTCAAACACTCCAATGTTATCGAGCCCAAGGAAACCTCCTTCGAAGATGTTATTACCTGCCGTATCTTTTTGATTCACCCACCATGTAAAGTTGAGCAGGAGTTTATGGAACACGCGTTCTAAAAAAACACGGTCGCCTTTTCCATTGTTGATTTCTTTATCGATCTCGTACACGCGCCAACAGGCCCACGCATGCACCGGTGGATTCACATCACTGAAGTGCCATTCGTAGGCAGGAATCTGTCCATTGGGATGCATGTAGTATTCTCTCAACATGATCGTCAACTGACGCTTGGCAAAAAAAGGATCTATCCGAGCTATAGGCACACAGTGAAATGCCAGGTCCCATGCGGCATACCAAGGGTATTCCCATTTATCGGGCATACTGATCACATTGGAATTGTTCAAATGTTTCCAATGTTTATTACGACCGGTTAATCTTGATTTAGGGAGATCCTTATGAATCGGATCACCTTTGAGCCATTGATTGATATTGAAATAATAAAATTGCTTGCACCACATCATGCCGGCATAAGCCTGACGTTGAATCATTCTCAACTCCGGATCTTCCACGCCGTTTTGAACGACATTATAAAATTCATCGGCTTCCTGTACTCTGCTGAAGAAGATAGGTTCAAAATTTTCAAATGGGTGTTCAATGTTTTTATCACTCAGTCTTAAGCGAATGACACGAGTCTCACCGGCACCTATTAATCCAGTATAAACAGCTGCAGCCTTGGTTCCGATTTGTTCTGGATTGATCTCTTCTTTGAGACCGTTTACTATGTATTCATGAATGCCGTCTTTACAGTACAAGTGTTCGTTGGGAGTACCGTGCAAACGTTCGTTGTTGGTTTCGTTTTCACAAAAAACCAAATCCTCTGCCTGCTCTGTATACAAGCGGTAGGTAGGCAACAACTCATGTTCTATTTTGATCGTTGTCGGATTTTCAACCGACATTTTAGGACGGGCATTGTCGTATCCCCAAGACCAGATGTTTCTGAACCAAGCAGTAGGTAAAATCGTCAGCTCTGCTTTTTTGGGACCACGATTGACGATACTGACTTTGATGAGCAAATCGTCACGATCGGCCTTTGCATATTCAATGTAGATATCAAAATATTTATCCTTATCGAAAATACCCGTATCAATCAATTCGTATTCAGGATCCATCCTGGTGCGGCGATTGTTTTCCGCCATCAGGTTGTCGTAAGGAAATTCTTCCTGAGGATACTTGTACAGCATTTTCATGTAAGAGTGACTTGGCGTGCTGTCCAGGTAATAGTAAAGCTCTTTTACATCCTCTCCGTGATTGCCCTGATTGCCGCTTACTCCAAAAAATCTTTCTTTAATGATTCTATCTTTGCCGTTCCAAAAACCCAACGCAAAACACAGCAATGATTTGTTATCCGATATTCCTCCGATACCTTCTTCTCCCCAACGATAGGCTTTGCTACGAGCCATGTCATGGCTCACAAATTCCCATGCTGCGCCATCCGGACTATAGTCTTCCCGCACCGTTCCCCATTGACGATCGGTCAGGTAAGGTCCCCAGTTTTTCCAGGGATTGTTTTCTTTTGCAAAACTTACTCTTTGGTACTCTTGTGTATTCTGTATTCGGCTCATTGAATCTTCACCTGTTAACTAACGAGAAGCAAATCTTTCATAACCTACCATATAGGTTTTTGGAGGAAATACTTTAATGACCTCTTTTGTTTCTTTGCCTTCTTTCCCTTTTACCTTCTGCACTTCCTGATAATCTTCAAATGTTTTTATGTCGACTATCATTTCACAGATTTCTGATTGAGGAGTGACCCAGTAATCTACTTCTGTGTCAGCTATTTTAGTGACCTTCGCATTCTTTGAAGTGATCACCATTTTATGTTTGACTTTTTCTATCCCCCCATCCATCACAATTCTTACTCTATTGGGTTTGTTTTTATCCAGATAGGTAATGGGCAATAAACTATCTCCCTTCACTAAAAAAAAATTGACATAGGGCGCACAGCCTTCTCTGCACAGCTTCGGTCTTTTTTGAGCGAAAGAAACACTGGAGATGAAAATGGACAAGAAAATAATAGTTAGCCTCATTATGAAATATAATTAATTTATAAGATTTCTTCTACACTCTTTTGCAATTTTAACCAGCGCAATGCACCGTATTTCAATTCCACCAAATAAATACCATAACCTGATTGTTCTTTCCTTGCGACAAAAGTAAGCGAATTACCCGCTCCCGTCACTTCATGCAGTAAATTACCCTTCTGATCGTAAATCCGATGGAGATGAGTTGTTTTATCTTCTACACTGAAAAAGGTATTGCCATTATACTCCACTCCTTTTACTTGTATCTCCGGAGAAAAGTTGCCTGAAATAGCCAAAACTTGTCCTCCTTCTGAATCCAGCAATTGGGCAGTGGTTTGATCCCAGTTTAATACAAAGAAAGAACGAGTTGCATTTTCCACAGGGACCAGCATGAACTTCCCATTTGCAATGCCTCTATACAATTCTGTCTTCGATACGAGTTTACCTTCCAATGTAAATTTAGATTTGAGCCCTTTATCTGAAATCGTGTAGACATGTGTATTGGCAAAGGATGTTCCTTTTTCTATGCAATATCCAGAGATAGCAGGTTGTCCTGTTTGAAAAGGAAAATCAGGTTGTACTTCTGCTCTGCGATTGAGTGAATAAAAATCGCCTTTGGTATTCCAGGCCAGTATTCTATCGTTATTACCTAACCTCAAATGCATCAATGGTTCACATAGTTTCGCGCCCAAATCCTTACCAGACCATCCTTCCAGCACTTTGCCCGTCATGTCGTATAAGAATACATGTCCATAAATATCCGTTACTGCCAACCGATAATTTTTTGTTTTATCGTAATCAATCACAGACAAATACTGAGGGTTTAATGAATCTGCCAGGGCAATCGGAAAACCACTTAGCACTTGTCCCTTATTAGATACCGCATGGATCTTATGATTGGCCATAAAAATATAATCCGAACTTCCATCTTTATTAAAATCACCTGAGTTCATATTTCCTTGCAGCGGGGCACCCATCGCGTAACTCCAGGCTGAGTTGCCTTTGGCATTGATCAGGTGTAATGCGTTTGTGCTATCGGTATAAAAAACATCTGTCCAATTATCAGATACCATTACTTTGTATAATACCGCATTGGCAGGGACAGGTGCAGCCTCTGTAACAGGATCAAAAGAATTCACTTCCATCACGACTTGTTCACTGAAATTATTTTCAATGATCATATTGGTATAGAGTTTGTCTTGCGCATACGCAAACTGAATCACAATAGAGCTAAGCATGTTGTACTGTTGCTCGTATTGCTTGATTGCCGAAGAGAAAAATGGATTCAGGTCTCGTTGCAAGTTGCTTTTCAATTGTTGTGGTTGAATAAAGAGGCTGAAGTTAGATGCTGTCAGGTCTTTCCAACGCGATACCATATTAACATTACGCTTCCATACATCCTGATTGTTGTAGGCTTTCACGATATTTTTTATAGACTCTACACTATTGCCAATGACCAACACATCCTGAATCAATGTATAATATACTTTATCAAAACCCTTTGCCATGTCTCCGCAAAGCCAGTAGCCTATATCCTCAGCTGCCCACTGGTATATTTTATGACCGTCATAAAATTCTGTGTACAATTCATTTTGCAATGATTTGTTTCTTGTCCTCCAGTCGTTGAGTTTTTCCTGTGCTGAAGCAGCGCCTTTTGTTTTGATGAGCAATACTTTATCCGTAGACGCTGCCGGAGAGGCAATCGGAAAAGTAAGCAAAGTCATCTCCGTGCCCATGATGGTCAGGAACTCATGTTGTATGGCCAGCCTATGCTGTGCCTCCCAGTCTTTGAGTCGCTCGATGTATTTCTTATCTCGCAGGCTGTTGTACTCCAACCATCTTCTGTATTTTTCTTTGGCATCGCTACCTCCCCAGAAATAACACACGGCAGTGTTCATGGGAACATACTCATTCAATGTAAACGGTTGCGGCTTCTGGCCTTCGAATACAGAACTATAACTTCCTGTGCCTGGCGTATAATAAGTAAATCCGTGGAACAGCCATTTGCCATTGTTGAGAGAGATGTCATACACTCCCGTTTCTGCAAAGCTTCCAAGGCCTTTGATGAACTGGTCAGTGCTGTCTGAAGCATAGCAGCCAAAGAACAAAGGCATCTGTGCATAATTCACAAACACATTGCCATCGTCGTAATGAATTTTAGCAGAAGCCTGGCGCTGGTGTTCGAGGCCAGACATGAAGTGTCCTTCGTATTCCGTGCGAATCAAACGGATCACGTCTTCTACCAAGTATCCGGTGTAACTGCCCACCAATACATTGTGATGCCAGGTAAAGGTCAGTACTTCTTTGCTTTGCTTGTTGACCAGTTCATATAAAACCTGACCTTCGTACTTGCGTTGTTCAAAAAGATAGTGACCACTTTTTACTAAACCGGAAAGGTATTCATTGACTTTATCGTCCCACCCTTCTTTGTCAAACGGAATGTACCATATGAGACCCATTTCACGGCTTGCCGAGGCATGTACAGAACAATAGATGGGATTTCCTTTAGGCAATGCTTTTTCAAATGCGAGTGAATCCAGCAAAGGGACGACGCTGTGTGCTTTCTTTACCCAGTCCTTTAGGACAGGAATGCCCAGCAATCCCTTCATCACATGTTCGCCTGTTGTCTTCTTATAAAACTCCCTTACATCACTGATCTCAATAACCATGGATGTTTCCGCAGGAATCAGGTTAAAAACATCTACCTTTTCTTTTGTATAAAACACCGTATAGCCAACCCAGCTTATCAATCCCAGCATCAATACGATCACAGCAATGATCAGTGTTTTGTTATTTTTCATGCTTCATTCTATTTTATTAAAAAACAATTTAACAAATGATTAGATTAGAATACATTATTTTGCAAATATAATAAGAGTGCTGAGATCGGATCTCAAAAGATACACGAATGGTATGCGTGAGGGATTGAAGCGAAAAGCCCGGAACGCAGCGGAGCGGAGTGAGGACTTGTAGTGGAAAGCCTCCCGAAGCATCGGGACAGGGGCACGCCCAACTCCTGCTCAAGCGGGGTGATTAAAACAACAGTCATTACTCTCCTGATAAAATAAAAAAATTACAGCATGAAAGCGGTCATACAAAGAGTTTCAGAAGCCAGCGTTAAAATAGACGGAACACTCAAAGGCGAAATTGGTCGCGGCCTTTTGGTATTGCTGGGGATAGGCCATGCAGACACATTAGAAGATGTAGAATGGCTGGGTAAAAAGATCTGCCAACTCCGCATATTCAACGACATAGAAGATAAGATGAATCTTTCTGTACAAGATATAACGGGCGAGATTCTATTGATCAGTCAGTTCACCTTGCATGCTTCTACTAAGAAAGGCAATCGACCAGCCTTTACAGAAGCCGCTCCACCTATAGTTGCTGTGCCTCTTTACGAAGCGATGATTCAATTGCTTCAGCAGGAACTTCCGCAACGCCTGCAAACAGGTAGCTTTGGTGCAGACATGAAAGTGAGCCTACTCAACGATGGACCGGTCACCATACTCATTGATACTCAAAACAAAAACTAATATGACACTGGACGACGCTCAACAACAAGTGGACCAATGGATCAACACCACCGGTGTTCGCTATTTTAACGAATTAACTAACATGGCTATTCTCACGGAAGAAGTAGGTGAAGTGGCCCGCATCATTGCCCGAACATATGGTGAACAATCCTTCAAAGAAAAAGACAAGGAGGTCAACCTGGGAGATGAAATGGCCGACGTGCTCTTCGTATTGATCTGCCTGGCCAATCAAACGGGTATAAATCTGACTGATGCGTTGAAACAAAACCTCGTGAAGAAGCAGATACGAGATCAAGACAGACACCAGAACAATCCCAAACTGAAGCCATAAAGAAATAAAAACGTCTTTTACCTTACGAGTATTTTGAACGGGAAAGATTATTGGATAATTTTAAGCAATCCATTAACTTGGGAGAATAAGATTTATTATGCCACATACCGCTAGCATTTCAGTAGAAAAAGTAAAACAGTCCAGGATCAGCCAAACAGATTTTTCTAATCTGGAATTTGGAGCTGTATATGCCGACCATATGTTGGTGTCGGATTATGCCAATAAAACATGGAACAATACTCGCATCGTTCCTTTTCAACCGATTACCATGAGTCCTGCCGCTTCTGTGCTGCATTACGGACAAACTATATTTGAAGGAATGAAAGCTTACCGTGCAAAGAACGGAGATGTTCTGATCTTCCGCATGGATGCGCACATTGCCCGCTTGAACAAATCATGCGAACGTTTATGCATTCCTCCTTTGGATGAAAATATTTTCATGGACGGTATTCATGAACTCGTGAAACTGGATCAGAACTGGATACCCAATGAAAAAGGTTGTTCGCTCTACCTTCGTCCTTTTGTTTTTGCTACGGATGAGTTCATCGGAGTAAAGCCTTCTTCCACTTATAAGTTCATTACCTTCAGTTGTCCGGTAGCCGGCTATTACAAAGGCACTGTGAAAGTAATTATTGAAACAGAATACGTACGTGCTGCGGAAGGCGGTATCGGTTATGCCAAAGCAGGAGGAAACTATGCTGCTTCTTTATTGCCTGCAAAAAAAGCAACGGATAAAGGCTATCAACAAATCTTATGGACCGATAGCAAAGAACATAAATACTTTGAAGAGAGTGGAACCATGAACGTCATGTTCGTGATCGGCGATACCTTGATTACACCTCCTCTGTCAAGCTCTATTCTAGCAGGTATCACGCGCGATAGCATCTTGACCATTGCCAGAGAATGGGGAGTAAAAGTAGAAGAGCGCAGAATCAGTGTAGATGAAATTGTAGCCGCACATAAAAACGGTACCTTAAAAGATGCTTTCGGTACAGGAACAGCCGCTACGATCACACACATCGCGGCCATCAACTACAATGGTGAAGACATGGTGTTGCCTCCCGATGAAAGTAGAGAACTTTCCAATAAACTCAACGATCACATCTTGGGATTGAAGTACGGCGATATAGAAGATACACACGGATGGATCTACCGCATTAAAAAATAAAACAAGAGCCCTGATTTACGATCAGGGCTCTTTTATTTATCCATTCTATGAATCAACATTTTTTACCTTCGCTTACTCTTCGTCAATCGCATTGGGGATATGCTTTATTGCTACTGCTAGCCCTGGCACATCTGCCCTTTCTCACAGCAGATGCCGATTACAACTTATCCTGGAGCAGAGGACCGTGGACAGATGAAGGATTGCATACCTGTCAGGTCAGGAATTTCATTCAACACAACGATACCTCTTTAGACAAGTCGGATAATCTTATCAAGACACCTTTGTTAGGTGCTATTTTTTATGGAGCCTATAAAGTAGTCGGTGTCTCTTTAGCCTCCAGTCGCATGGTACTTGTATTGCTTACCCTGTTCCTATTGGCCATCGTCGTACGTGTCAATCAATACCTGTATGTTTTCATCTGCCTATTCATTCCGACAACATTATTCGAATATTATATTTTCAATTATACCCATCTCGCTTTGTCAGAGGTGCTCTGTAGTGTTTGTATTTTAACAGGCCTTGTTTTCTTCTATAAAATTTTAGTGGAAGACAAACACCGTCTTCGTAACAATCTTTTGTCCGCTGGATTATTATCCATGACTTATTTTTTAAAAATTCAATACCTGTATATTATCTTTCTGGTCCCCATATACCTTTGCTTGTTCTTAATGATTTCTTCCATCAGAGAAAAAAAATGGAATACGTTATACCTGCAATTCTTATTACAACATGTGCTGTTGTTATTTGTATTGGGAATGATCTATGTGTTTGCCTGGTACCTTCCAAACAAAGTCTTATACGACTACATCCTCGCAGACCAAACCACAAACCGCTATGTAGAGTGGCATGAAATAAGGGCTTTACTTCAATTTTACTATGACACTATTTTTGTCGGACCGGAATTAAAATACTTTACTTCTCTTTTCTTTCTATCGCTTGTCCTCGGTCTTGTGATCGCTTTCAGCAAAAAGTCTTCCGTACATTTCAAGATTTTATTTTCTTTGATGATCCTCTGGATTTTGCTGGAGCTTCATAAACTTCCCATGCGTTATTTACCGAGCAGATACCTCATTAGTACTTATATCGCCATGGGGTCGCTGAGCGCACTGGTTTTAAGAGAATGCCTTTATGATTTTTTCTCCAAACCCAAATGGATGAAACTGCTTTTGCCTTTATCCATGATTGCTACGCTTGTAGTTGTGATCGGTAATGTCAAAGATTATAAACAAGCATTCACGAACAGACAGTTTTCTATGGCGGAGATCAATGCTGCTTTAAAAAACATTCCAATGGATAATCGTCCGATTGTCGGTCCGTGGGCTCCTTCACTAAGTTGGGGAGTGGATGGTTTTTCTTTTCCCGTTTGGTATAATTATTTTAATGATAAAGACCTGATCAAAAAGTACCATCCTAAAGTGATCATCTCGGAACTCAATGAAGACGATTCGGGCATGGCTTATAAAAACCAACACATCAATATTGATAACATAGCAGAAAGCATTTCGTATTATAAAGTAGCGAAATGGGATATCAAGGTTTTGATTTTAAAGTAAAAAAAATACTGTTCACTGACTACTGTCCACTGATCACTTATTTTTACTTTTCCACCGGCAACAACACCGGAATCAATTTCCCATCTACAAATTGAGGAACGACATCGTACAAATCTTCTTTCAAACAATATTTGATATCCTCTTCAATGCCCAGGTTTTTCAGGCGGTTTAGATGAGAAGAGTCTCCTAAAAAACCAAACATATCCGCTTTTGCTTTTTCGTACAAATGCCAAGCGATCAAAGCAGAATCATTGGAGCTTTTCACCTTGCCTTTGAGTGATTCGATGATAGCGCCCGCATACAATGTATCCTCAATATTCAATTGTCCTTTCCAACCGGCACATACCAATACCACATCTTCTTCTTTGCTCAATAAATATTTAACAAGAGCAGAACGATTTAAAAAAGCACCTACCAATATTTCTTTGGCATGACAAGAATGGATCAATGCCCTGGTACCGTTTGTCGTAGTGACCACTACCCATTTGCCTTTCAGTGATGGATCCTGATAACTAAAAGGCGAATTGCCAATGTCAAATCCTTCTACTTTTTTGCCGTCTCTTTCGGCAGCTGCGATGTATCCTTTGTCTTTCAGTTTCTGACATTCTTCCAGTTTTTCTACCGGAATAATTCCTGCCAGTCCTTCCCCTAGTCCTGTTACCATGCATGATGTAGCACGCAAGATATCAATTACCACTACAATCTTTCCTTCCAATTTGTAACATGGAATAAGATCAGGGCTCACACAAACCTCAACTGTCCTCATAACTTCTCTGTCTTATGACTTCACACTTTGACTGATGAACGGTAACTTCGCTACCTTAGCGCGTAGCTGTCTTCCCCGTACATCTATTTTAATTTCGGTTCCGATTTTAGCGTATGCTGAATCGATGTATCCTAAACCAATTCCTTTTTCTATTACCGGAGAAATACTTCCAGAGTTTACACTTCCTATTACTTCTCCCTCGTTGGAAAGAATGGCGAAACCACTTCTTGGCACTCCTTTGTCTTCTAAGACAAACGCCGTTAATTTTTGTTTAACTCCTTCTGCTTTTTGGCGGGCTAAGATGTCTTTGGCAATAAATTCTTTATCAAACTTCACGATCCAACTCAATCCCGCAGCAATGGGAGATGTTTCGTCACTCAAATCATTGCCGTACAAACTGTATCCCATTTCCAAACGCAAGGTATCGCGTGCACCAAGTCCGCATGGGATAAGACCTTTGGGAGTTCCGGCTTTCAGTATTTCATTCCAGATGTATTCCGCCTGATCCATCGGACCGTAGATTTCAAATCCGCCTGCACCGGTATAACCCGTAGCTGAAACAATCACATTTTTTATTCCGGCAAATTCTGTTTGCGCAAAGGTATAATAAGCTAAACTGTCTAAAGGGAAAGGGGTCAGCGGTTGCAGCATACTTGCTACTTTCGGACCCTGAACAGCGAAAAGAAAAGTATCTTCCGAACGGTTTTCCCATATGGCGCCCACCGGATCTTTGCTCGTCATCCAGTTCCAGTCTTTGTCGATGTTGGAAGCATTGACGACGACGAGGTATTCTTTTTCCTGTACTTTGTAGATCAACAAATCATCTACAATGCCCCCTTTTTCATTGGGCAAACAGGAATATTGTGCCTGGCCAATGGCCAGTTTAGAAACATCATTGGTAGTAAGGTATTGTAAGGCAGCGAGTGCATGGTCTCCCCTCACCCAAAATTCCCCCATGTGCGACACATCGAAAATACCGCCGTTGTTGCGGACCGCATTATGTTCATTGATGTCTGAAGAATATCTAACAGGCATCATGAAACCTCCGAAGGGTACCATTTTGCCACCCAGAGCGACATGTACATCGTTCAAAGGTAAATACTTTACAGTTTCTGTGTTCGCTTCCATAATCCATTAAACCCGTTAAAGGTAGTCATTTTTATAGAGCCCTGAAAGAAAAAGATATTCACGCTAATCAAAAAGCTCCATTTGATCGGGCAGGCATTGAAAGGTCATGCGGTGATGAGGTGTGAAGCCGTGTATACGCAAGGCATCGCGGTGAGCAATGGTGGGATACCCCATGTTGGTGTTCCATCCATAATGGGGAAATTGCCGGTGCAAGTCCAGCATGTATTCGTCTCGCATCGTTTTCGCCAAGATAGAAGCGGCAGCAATGGCCGCGTATTTACCATCCCCTTTGATGATACAGGTATGAGGAATTTTTTTGTACGCTTTGAACCGATTGCCATCGATCAGCAATTGTTTGGGCATCTTCGTCAATTGATCCAGTGCGCGGTGCATGGCAAGAAAAGAAGCATTCAAAATGTTAATTTCATCTATTTCAATATGAGAGACAAAACCTACCGCATAAGCCAATGCCTGTGTTCTGATCTCGATGGCTAATTTCTCTCTTTTTTCTGCATTTAATTTTTTGGAATCGTTCAATCCCGGCAATTCAAAATGCTTCGGTAAAATGACTGCTGCTGCCACCACCGGACCTGCCAGACAGCCTCTGCCGGCTTCGTCTAAACCAGCTTCCACGCTATGATTGAGGTAATAGGGCTCCAGCATAAATTTTATCAAGTTTCGATTCGGAATTTAACCTTCTAATATGCAATTTGCAAAGAAAAAAGTGGAGAAACCAACCGAGAATCCCTGGAAAACACTTGGTAGCAAAGAAATCTACAGCAACCCCTGGATTCAAATCCGTCAGGATGATATCATCAATCCCAGTGGGAACAAAGGGATCTACGGCGTGGTCAGTTTTAAAAACAAAGCCATCGGTATTATTCCTGTAGACGAGGAAGGATATATTTACCTGGTTGGACAATTTCGCTACACCTTGAATGAATATTCCTGGGAAATACCGGAAGGTGGTGGTCCCATGAACGAAGCACCAATAGAGGCCGCCAAGCGTGAGCTCAAAGAAGAGACCGGATTTACAGCCTCACATTGGGAATTGCTGGGACGCATACACACTTCCAATTCCGTCACCGATGAAGAAGGATTTCTTTACATGGCTACGGGATTGCAGGCTGGAGAAAGTGAACCGGAAGAAACTGAAAAACTAACCGTTAAAAAAATTCATTTAAAAGAAGCTGTTGAACTCGTGATGAACGGCGTCATCACAGACAGCATGAGCATGGCTACCATTCTCATGGCAGCAAGGAAGTTGGGCTATTAAGAAATAGTGATGAGCACATTAAAAAAAATTCGCATACAGCTTTACAGGTTTTGGGTTTACTTATGTTTTCTGGTAGTCTTCCTCATCCTGTTTCCATTTTTTGTTTTGTTCATTCAAAAAGAATCCTGGAAAAAGTATGGCCACATGGTCAATAAAGTTTGGGCACACATTGTATTCTGGAGTTGCGGCCTGCGTACAGATGTGCGTTACAAATTTAAACCTAAGAGTAATGGTTCTTATGTATATTGTGTGAACCATTCTTCATACCTAGACATTCCGTCTTTGTGTTATTCATTACCTGGCTATTTCGTATTGATCGGAAAATCCAGTCTGGCAAAGATTCCTCTGTTTGGATACATGTTCAGGAATTTATACATTTCCGTAGATCGCAAAAGTCCGAAGAGCAGATACGATGCACTGAAAAGATCTCTGGAAACGATTGACAAAGGATTGAGCCTTGCCGTATTTCCAGAGGGAACGATTCCCAGAAATGCACCTCAGATGGCTCCCTTTAAAGACGGGGCTTTCAGAACAGCGATAGAAAAACAAGTACCCATTGTACCGGTAGCCATCATCAACAATTGGAAAATATTACCAGACGATGGTCAATTTATACCGCGTTTGTATCCCATGATCACCGTGATCTGCGAACCTATTATTACCAAAGGCATGACCATGGATGATTTAAAGACATTACAAAAAATGACCTACGATATTCTTCATCACGAATTAAAACAGTTTAACCCTCAATTAGTATGAACATAGATCAGGAAACCATCCGCAAGATCGCGCATCTAGCCAGACTGGAGTTCAGCGAAGCCGAAGCAACAGCTGTTGGCAATGACTTCAATAAAATTTTGTCGTGGATGGATAAACTCAATGAGTTAAACACCGACAACGTTGCACCTTTGATCCACATGAGCGAAGAAGTGAATGTGTTGAGAGAAGACGAAGCCAAAGTAACGATCACTCATGAAGAAGCGTTGTACAATGCCCCGAAAAAAGATTCCGACTATTTCAGGGTACCAAAGTTTCTCGGATAGTTAAAAGCGAGGAGAGACGAGGTACGAGCAAGGAGAAAATCGTCCCTCCTCTTCTTACTTCATCAAGATTATATTTCACCCATTGAGTATGCAAGATTTATTTTTCTGGAACGCCTGGGAGAAACCTTTCCGGGCATTTTATTTGGCACTGTTGTCATTGCTTGGCATCTGTGTGGCCTTTGTCCTTTTCTCTTATTTCTTTGGAGATACCGTTACCATTGGCTGGGAGAAAGATGTAGAGATCGAAACAACAAGTGTCATCACCGATACACAAACCATAGATTTTTTCAATTTTAATCTGGAAACCAATTCATACATCACACGCAGCTGGATTGACAATGGAAAAGTATCCCTGTATCCTGCTGTTGGCTACGCTTACCTGATGACGATTGTATTGGCCATTATCGTATTGATCACGGTCTTTACCTTTCTTGACCTGATTTATTTTTTGATAGGCATCACCACCATCATCGTATTCATCATCAGTCTCAATACAGAACTATTGTCTTTCTTCGGCTGGCAGCATAGAGGTCTCTCGGCCTTGCTAATTGTCGTATATGTGGGCACCGCTTACTGGCTGCATGCTTATTCCAAAGGCATTAACTTCTTCAAACGCTTTCAACTCTTCACGGCCATTACCATTCTTACAGCCATTGGTGTTGGATTGTTTTCTCAAAGCAAATTACCCTTCTATCAATTGACGCAATCGTCTTTGTTATTTCCCTATGCTGCGAGTTTGTTTTTCTTATTCCTCATTGGCTTCGAAAACATCCGCTCCTTTTTATACATCACTTCTCTTTCTTCTCAACAAGATGGAAAAAGAAGTTTACTGCATTTTAGCATCATCTCTCTTTTGTACATTGCCAATGCCCTGTTGCTTTGGGGTAAAAATAAATTCATTGACGAAGCAGACATCATCCTCATTCATCCTCTATTGCTTTTCCTCACAGCAGGGATTACCGGAATTTACGGTTACAAAAAAAGAGCGGTACTATTTTCCGATAGTTTACCGTTCAAACCTTATGGTGCCTTTTTGTATTTAGCCTTATTCATCATCAGTACGGCAACGCTTGCCTATGGCTACTTTACGGCCAATGATGCGCTTTACAACAGCTTAGAATATTTTATTGTCTATTCGCAACTGTGTTTGTCCATTGCCTTCCTTTTGTATGTATGGATCAACTTTGCAGCACCTTTGTTACAAAATATCAAAGTATATATTTATTTGTATCAGCCTCGTTATACTCCCTTATTCATCGCTCAAGGACTAGGAATCTTGGGAGTAGTTGCTTTGTTGGGATTGAACAGGCATTATTCTTACGATCAATCGGTCGCGGCACATTACAATCAATTGGGAGATTATTATGCTTATACCGGTGATACAACATTGGCTTATGAATTCTACAATGAAGGAACCCTGTGGGATCTTAGCAATACCAAAGGGAACTACACCATGGCTACCATGGCCGAGCAGCAAGACAATTATGAAAAAGCATATTTGCATTACAACGCTTGCCTGAACAGAAAGCCTAGTCCCTACTCTATCATTGGATTGAGTGGTGTATACCAGCATCAGAAACAATTGTTTCCTTCTTTCTTTATGCTCAAAGACGGATTGAAATTATTTCCGTCTTCCGGTCCGTTGCAAAACAATTTGGGATTGACCTATTACGAACTCAACATTGCAGATTCTGCTCTGTACTTATTGCAAAAGGCGCATCAACATGTACCGGAAGAAGCATCCATCAACTTGTTGTACCTCTCCATCAAGTCTGGTCATTTTCAACAAGGAGATTCGTTGCAACATACTATTGGCACTTACGAGGATCCTGCTTTTGAAAACAATTTATTTGCACTGAATACGGCATTAAAAAAACCGGTAGAATCCAAACTGTTTATGGAATATCCAGACAGCTTGCTTACACCTGTAGTATTCACCTACATGTACAACTACAGCATCAACCACCTGAATGTGCCGGACAGTAATATCTCCAGGCGTTTGACAAATTGGTTGAAACCTTATGACAATGCCAGTTACACTGAAGACCTGATCGTTGCCAAAAGTTTGAATCAATACTACGCCACAGAGGAAGCGCGGAGCGCACTGATCAATGTACACGAACTGGAAATACAACATTCCGACAATGCGTATTATCCCATGTTGCTGGCGCACTGGTACGCCGGCAAGCACCGCTTTGACCTGGCAGCGATGTGGTACCTGAAAGCCTTCAACAACAGACTTCCTCAGGCACAATTGTATTATGTATTGAGTCTGTTGGAATCCAGACAATATGATAAAGCATCTCTGTACACCAGTGCCTGGCTAACATCTCCGGAAAGAGATAAACAAGAAGTAGCCAAGTTGGTCACCCTTGTTGCTTCCCTTAAAGATATTCCTTCTGCACAGTCACAAAGTGATCTGGTGAAACTCCGCTTCATCCGCTGGAACACCAATGACCTAGCCGTTCAGCAGCGATTGGAAGTAGCTCATTCTATTACCAACAATGAAATAAAAGCGCAGGCATACTTAAGTCTTATCGAAGAATTGCTCCATAAAAAACAAGCGGCGGAAGCCTTGCCGATATGGAACAGCATAGAAAAATCAAATACAACAGCAAATACAATTGTCTGGGGCAATGAATTGTATTTAACATTACTCGTGACCCTGCAAGATTGGGGAACATTGAAAGTGGAAAGCAAACGTCTGCAAGACAACAAACAAGCCTATTACAAAGGGATCGATGCGTTGTTGCAAAAAGATTCTACCACGGCAGCAAAAAATTTCATCAAGGCACTGTCTGCCGATCCCTTGGAAGAAGACCTGGCAGCAAGAGCAGTTCTGTTTTTAGGAGAAAGAGATTTCATGGGTTACTACGATTTAATTCTCGCTCAACTATCCGCCTATCCTGAGTCTGTGAAATTATCAGAAACGTACATGCTCCTGTGCATAAGCAATGGCATGGACTCTTATGCAGAAGGTGAACTGCAACGCATCGAGTCTTACCTGAAGGAAGACCAATACAAGTACTGGAAAGCCACCATCAAAACGATGATGTCTGACGACGATGTCGCTATCGAATAATTGAAATGAAGATCTACACCAAAACTGGAGACAAAGGTTTGACTTCTCTACTGGGAGGAACGCGCGTGGAAAAATCTGACGCACGCATTGAATCTTATGGTACGATTGATGAACTCAATTCGTTTGTCGGTCTTGTGAGAGACAGTACTGATCATGATACCATCCGAGAAGAGTTGCTGCATGTACAATATATTTTATTCATTATTGGGTCACACCTTGCTTGTGAAAAAGAAAACCTCAGAAGTAAACTACCTTACTTTGTAGAAGAAGACATTACATTGCTGGAAAAAGCGATAGACCGCATGAATGAAAAACTGGAACCGATGAAACACTTCATTCTTCCAGGCGGACATACCATCATCTCTCATTGCCACGTGGCCCGCACCGTATGCAGAAGAGCCGAGCGACAAATTGTAGCTTTGTATGCAACGACAGAAAAAGATTTACTCATAATTGGTTACATCAACCGACTGGCAGATTATTTGTTTGTACTGGCAAGATACTTTGGATACTTGTTGAATGTGCCGGAGATTCCGTGGATAACGAAAAAGAACAGTGGACAGTGATCAGCGGACAGTATATTGACCTTGCCTGCTCTTGTTGGGCAGTATATCAATCTTTTCTTTTTTCTGATCACTGACAACTGATCACTAAACATCTCTTTCTTTTTCACAACAAAAGTAGTAATTTAGCTTACTGTACATTTAACAAACAAGTTTTATGACCAACGACCAACTGAAGGATTTAAAAGGCCGCGTGACGGCTTTGAGGAGGTACCTTTGACTACGATAATAAAATAGCGGAGATTGCCGCAGAAGAAGCATTGACCACTGCACCTGATTTTTGGGATAACTCCAAGGCGGCAGAAATTCTTCTAAAAGAAATCAAATCTAAAAAAGTCTGGACCGATCATTTCAAATCGGTGGATACTATTGTGGGTGATCTTGAAACACTTTATGAATTTTATTCTGCAGGAGACGTCAGCGAAGAAGAACTCAACAAAGAAGCAGACAAAACAGAAAAAGCCATCGAAGCCTTAGAGTTCAAAAAAATGTTGAGCAACGAAGAAGATCAGCTCAGCGCTATTTTGGAAATCAATCCAGGTGCAGGTGGAACAGAAAGCAACGACTGGGCAGAAATGCTGTTGCGTATGTACATCATGTGGGGAGAGAAGGAAGGTTATACCGTACGTGAAATCAATTACCAGGCGGGCGAAGTAGCAGGCATCAAATCGGCAACGATAGAAATTGACGGAGATTTTACTTACGGCTATTTAAAATCAGAAATCGGTGTACATCGTTTGGTACGTATTTCACCTTTCAATGCCAATGGCAAACGACAAACCTCTTTTGCATCCGTATACGTTTATCCTGTGGTCGATGATACCATCAACATAGAAGTCAACATGGGCGATATCGAATGGGATACGTTCCGTTCGGGTGGAGCAGGTGGACAAAATGTAAACAAAGTAGAAACAGCGGTACGTCTGCATCACAAGCCATCCGGACTGATCATCGAATGTCAGCAAGAGCGTTCTCAAATCATGAACAAAGAGAAAGCCATCAAAATGCTGAAATCGAAATTGTACCAGATTGAAATCGAAAAACAAAATGCAGCAAGAGCAGTCGTAGAGAGCGGAAAGAAACGCATCGACTTCGGTTCACAAATACGCAACTATGTATTGCATCCATACAAACTCATTAAAGATGTACGTACAGGTGTGGAGCGCACGGACGTAGACAATGTACTCGCCGGCGATTTGAATGAATACATTAAAGCTTATTTGATGGAAAACTAATTAGAGAGATCTGATTCACTCCCATTCCAAACAACGCAAAATCATACTTCACGGGATCTTTAGGATCAAACGATCTCAACACTTCCGTTAATTCTAACGCAGCCTGCCAATCGGCGGGCTTTCGTTTTAATAGACCCAGTTCCTTGGAAACCCGCTCTACGTGCACATCCAGTGGACAAACCAATTGAGAAGATTTGATTTCTTTCCATATACCA
Source organism: Chitinophagaceae bacterium (assembly GCA_028288365.1). GTDB lineage: Bacteria > Bacteroidota > Bacteroidia > Cytophagales > Cytophagaceae > JACMQM01. The sequence goes on from JAQBNU010000013.1 coordinate 26,032, forward strand.
AAATCTACTCCTCTCTTATCTTGTCTCACCATCCAGCGTAAAAACATGTTGATGCGTTTACAAGCGGACTTGCGATCAGGCGAAGCAATGTGTTTGCCGGTGCGATGCGGAGCATATTCTACCTCAAAAAATATTTGTCTGAAATGATTGATTCCATTTTCAACGGTTGCATCTTTTTTCTTCATGCCTAGACTAAACGCTTGTTCCAGCGAATCGTGCTCCGTATACCAGCGCTTAAAAAAATCAATGAAGTATAAAGCATCGGTGGCATTGAACGTACGATGCACAAATTTTTCAAATGCTTTCAGGTCGGAAGAAGAATGATTCATAATGAATGCATAGGGTTGATTTTCCATCAAAGCAATCAACTCTTTTGATTTATTGATGATCGTCTTCCGCTGTCCCCAGGCCAATGTAGCGGACCAGAAACCCATGATCTCTATGTCTTGTTTCTTTGAAAATAAATGGGGAATGCTTACCGGATCGTACTCAATGAAGGAAGGTTGATTATAGCGATCTACCCATTCATCCAGTAGTTGTTTGACATCTACCGGTTTATTTTTTTTTGCCATGACACGTATCCACGATTGCTTTTAGTTTGGCCACTTCTGCTTCACGCACCATTAAAGAAAAGGAAGCCATGTCTTTTTCTTTTACGATTGTTTTTTTCTCCATCTTTTCTTTACCGGTATAAAATGCCAGACCAATGATAATCAACGATTGCGCGATGCACACCCAAAAATAAACACTCGTTGATTTCGTTTCGTTCATGCTTATACTTTTTCTTGTATTTTTCGGACCACAGCTGTTTGCCAGGTCAAAGGGAAAAATCTAACGGACCAAGCCATTAGGCTGTTGATGAAACCATGCACGGCTACGACCTTTCCATTGTGCAGCGCTTTCACACCGTATTGAGCTACTTCCATAGAAGTTGCCGGTTTCATGCGCTTGAACAATTTAGAATCGTCGAGGTTTGCGTTTTTTACAAAATGTGTTTCTGTTGCTCCTGGACATAAAGCGGTAACCGTTACGCCTGTTCCTTTCAATTCATTGGCCAATGCTAAAGAAAAAGATAAGACGTATGATTTGGTTGCAAAGTAAACAGCCATCAATGGACCAGGTTGAAATGCCGCTGTGGATGCGACGTTTAGGATTTTCCCTTGTTTGCGTTTCAACATATCAGGCAACAACAAACGCGTCAACAATGTCAGCGTAGTCACATTCAAATCGATCATGTGTTGTTGCCGCACCGGATCGAGTTCGGCAAACAAACCAAAATCTCCAAAACCAGCATTATTGATCAACACATCGATTGATAATCCTTTTTTATCCAATGCCTCTTTCAATGTAAATGCCGCATGGCCATTTGCAAGATCACAGGCAATGACGTTCGTTGTTACCTTATACTTTGCTTCTAATTGATTTTTCAATTCGATCAAACGATCTTCACTACGAGCCACCAAAACCAGCTCGTATTTATCAGCGGCAAACAATTGTGCAAAATCAGCGCCTAAACCAAAAGAAGCGCCTGTAATCAATACAGTAGACATAGCTGGATGTTTATAGGATAAAAATAGAAAAACTATCAGATTATCTCATAAAAGTACCGGCAAATAATACCAAAGCATGAAAAGTTAATTTAGTTTTGTATCAAATTGGTTAAACATGTCTTTCAAAGATACCCTGAACAAAAGCGCACGCACCGCATGGCCCTGTATCAAAAAAGGCTTAGCCGTATTTTTCATAGGCAGCATTCTTTCGGTGATTGTATTTCGTTTCGTTCCTATTCCTGTCACACCACTTATGCTCATTCGCGTCTGCGAAAAATGGGTCGACGGTAAACCGGCGCGTCTGGTGAAAGACTGGGAAAGCATGGATCATCTTTCTCCCAATCTTCCACTTGCGGTGATTGCATCCGAAGATCAGAAATTCACCGAACACTGGGGATTTGATGTAGCCGCTATTGTCAAGGCTTACAAGAGTAATCAACGCAAACGGAAGAAAACCATTCACGGTGCCAGTACCATCAGTCAACAGGTCGCTAAAAATGTTTTTCTATGGCCCGGAAGATCTTACATCAGAAAAGGATTGGAAGTGTATTTTACGTTTCTCATTGAAGTGTTCTGGTCGAAAGAACGCATCATCGAAGTCTATCTAAACGTAGCAGAGCTAGGTGACGACACATACGGAGCGGAAGCCGCGTCGAGAAAATATTTCAAATGCAGTGCGGCTAAACTCAACAAAGATCAGGCGGCCTGGCTCGCTTGCATTTTACCTAATCCAAGAAAATATTCACCGTTACGACCAACAGCCTATTTACAACAGCGACATGCCTGGATTGTGAGGAACATGAATAATCTTGGGAAGGTGGAATGGTAGAAGGAAGTGGACAGTGATCAGTTGTCAGTGGACAGTATTAAATAGAATAGTGACAAAACTGAATAGGATATAAAAAAAGAGCAGCAAATAATTTGCTGCTCTTTTTTTTCTGATCACTGACAACTGATCACTGTCCACTGTTTTACATAATATATGACAACGTCACCGGAATTTTCTTATCTACACCAGCCAGTCTTTCAAATGCTTTTTTAGAAATTTTCAATACCACACGATCGTTCACGCCGCTATTCACGGGAAGTTTACCGATGACACGGACAAAGATGCGTTGGTTATTCCCTTCGTTGATCACTTGAATGATCGTTCCTACAGGTGCGGTCTTATGAAGAGCAAGGTACTTATCGCTGTCACCACCGTCGATGATTTCTGCGAAACCCGTTTCCGTCACTTTTTTAAATTCTCCATTGGGCTGCACGCGAATGTTGGCCATACTGTCCAAATATCTTTTTTCTTGTTCCTGTTCTTTTGTCAGCACCGTATCAGGAGGAGTCGTTTGTTGTACAGGATCTTTTTTTGCTTCAACAACAGGATCTTTTTTTACTGCGGTATCCAAATTAGTAACTGGCGTTTTGGGAATATCATTGTTCACTGGCGTTTCTACCTTTGCTACAACAGGTGTTAACTTCAATACCTGTCCTACTTTTATACCAGAGGCCATGTCTGGATTCCATGATTTTAGATCGTCAACAGAGACATTGTATTTTCTTGAAATGCTATACAACGTTTCACCCGAAGCCACAGTATGTGTCGTCGCAGAAGGATTGGTTTGTAGGTTAACAGGGGTATCGTTTCTTTTTACCGTCTCTCCCATTGGTTGTCCGGGAATCAATAATTCATCGCCGATGCTCAAACCATTCACAGCATTGGGATTGTTCTTCTTCATTTCATCAATACTCACGTTGTATTTTTTTGCAATCGAATACAAGGTTTCCCCTGTAATCACAATGTGAGTGGTTTTAGGTTGAGCGATGTTAGAAGCACTCGCACTTTTATCAGCGGAAGGAACGCGCAACACCTGACCGATTTTCAAATCATTGAGGTTAACATCTGTGTTGGCCTTTTTTATTTCATCAACACTTACTCCGTATTTTCTTGACAAGGCATACAACGTTTCTTTTGCTTCCAAACGGTGCAGCACAAAACGTTTGCCGTCTTTCTTTTCTACTCCAATGGAATCCTGCACACCTGCTTCCGATACCTGAGCATTCAATAAAAGAAACAATGCCATGAAAACGATACCGATTGTTTTTTTCATATTAACTAAGATCATATATGCGAAGTTGATTTTTATCTTTTACGTAAATGCATTGTTGTTGAACAACCATGAATACATCTAAAGCCATTCCTTTCAATTGTTCATCGATGCGCTCATGCCACAATACATGAGTATCTTTATCTGTGATCAACATGTATTGATCCCAATCTTTTATTCCTTCAATATAGTAAGAAACTACTATACGCTCGTTTTTCCATTCAAGGTATTCCACCATACCGACCAAAGAGTGTGCCGCTTTCTCTTTGATGAATGCTGTGAGTTCCACGTATAACGGATTTTCTTCTCCAATATGATAAGGATACTCAATTCCTTTCGTAGAAGGTTTCGTCAGTTGAATAGACTTCAACTTCGGTGAAAGATTTATGGATAGAGAAGACAACTCTAGTATATAGAAATGATCTTCATCACCGGCCTTTCGCATCAATATTGTTTTGCCTTCTGTCTTGATGAAGGACCAATCTTTTTCTTTAAAGATCCATTGTTGCTTACGCAAGTCATAAATGTACAAGCCTTCTGTAGCAGGCAAGGAAGGATCAGGGAAACAAGTGAAGCACGCTTTGTCCTCGATCACAGCTTGCAGCGAAGGCCAGCCAGGGATCAGCGCATGCAGCGATAATTCCCATAGTGCTTTAGCGGAAGGCAATTGAAAAGCATACAATGTACTCTCTGCTTTACCTTGCGCGACACCTTGCACCAGCAAGGTATTCAGTTCTTGCACAGGCACCACTTTGATGGCTTGTTCCTGCGCATGGAGTAAAAAAGATGAAAGCTTCGAGTCTGACAATTTAATCCCTGATTTTAACTCAAAAATAAGACATTGAAAGGGTTGTACCAAAACAGCAGGCACATTCTGTGCATATTAAGCCTTATTATCACCAGCGTTTTATCCACAATACAGACTCAGGCCGTTTCATCACCTGTTCAAGAAACGATATGGGTATTATCTATTGAAGCAGATATAGTCCTACACATGAGTTTATCTGTTGCGAAAGGACTTCAGGAAGCAGCACTTTTTTGCATAGTGCAGCATGCAAGAGTCTACATGCTAAGCATGATGTGCTCTACAGGAGAAGTGAACACAAAAGATCCGCACTTTTTTCATGAATCCATTTGTCAAAAGCGTACTCATGCTGTTGATCATCGGCGGAATTTATTTTGATCCACAAGCTCCGGGCGCGGCTACAGGTGTGTTGTTGTACAGTGTTCCTTCTTATTGAAATGGGTCATCAGAGAACAGTGAGATGCCTTTACCAATCGAATACCTTCAGAAAAAAATGGTTGAAAGGGAAGATCCCACGATGCTTATACTTCTATTTAATTCATTGAGGAATACAGCATCGTAGAAGTGAAAGAACAATCTATGGGTTCTTTCAAACTGAAGCATGTCAAACAGACTAACCTCCTATTTTCTTTACTTTATAGCCAAGCGTGAGCAACAGCTGAAGAATTTTATCTCTAAAATCCCCTTGAATCAGGATCTCATTGTCCTTGGCACTACCGCCCACTCCACATTTATTTTTCAGCAACTTGCCCAGAACCTCCAAATCAGCCGCTGAGCCAACAAAACCGGTGATCAACGTCACTTGTTTGCCTCCTCGCGATTTTTTATCCAATTGTACACGAAGATCTTGCTGATTAGGTGGTAATGTATCCTTTTGTGCTTCTCCACCGTATGTATATTCAAAATCAGATGATGTAGAATAGACTACCCCAGAGCGATTTTTAAAATTTTCCTTTGCCATGGCAATTTTATTTTTGAATATAAAATGTTTTAAGTAGCTTTAATTTATCGATTTAACTAAGATTCACACTATGAAAGTATTTCTACTACTTTTGATCATCGGAACGCTAGGTTTAGCTTCTTGCAGTCAACACACTTGCCCTACTTATGCCAACTCTGGTATCAAATACCATAGACATATGACAGGCCCGCAAAGTCATCATTAATTCTTTCTTTTCTCAAAGCAAGAAGACGATATAAAAGAAGTCCCGCTCCGAGTAAATCAGAACGGGACTTTTTTGTGTGGATCAACCGGTGCTTCGCAGTGCGCTCGCAATAGCGTTCACCGTGAGCAGTAATTCTTTTAAAGTAGCCTGCCATTTTTCTGTTTGCGTGCCCCCCATCTTTCTCCATTTTGCCAGCAGATCAATTTGCTTCATGTGCAATTCGTTCAAACCGTCTGTACGCAGCACATTGGAATAATAATGGTAGTGACGTCTTTCTTCAAAGGGTATCGTGAAGATCAAGGACATCATTTTGCGAGTCTTTGCTAACTCTTTTACAATGTTTCCCAATATTTCTTTTTTGACCTCTTCGTCTTCTACCAGCTCTGCATAGGCTTTAAATATTTTTTCATCGGTAGCCGCTAAGCTTGTATCAATATTGGTGAATACATAACGTACCAAACTGTCGCTTACTGCCAGTTCTTTCAGGTTATCAAATTGCTCCGGGTATTGGTTCTTCAGCATTTCCAATGCATGACCTACTCCATACCAACTGGTAATGTTGTAACGGGACTGACTCCAACTGAACACCCATGGAATAGCGCGAAGATCTGCCAATGTTCTTTTTCCCGTGCGTCGTGCAGGACGTGAACCGATTTTACTTTGTTCGATGACATCAATCGGTGTGGCCTGCCCAAAGAACTGAATGAACTGAGGATTGCTGATCAGCTCTACATAATATTTTTGACTTTCCGATGCGATAAATTCAAAGTAGGTATCAAACTGATCCTTCTTACGCTTGGTGTATTTTTGCATGATGGAATATCCGGCAGTAGATGCACCCAATACTTCTAGGTTATATACTGCATTGGATTTGTTCGCATACTTCTGAGAAATGGTTTCTCCTTGTTCCGTCAAACGCATGTCGCCGTGCATAGAACCGTGAGGAAGCGCGCGGATAAACCAATGCGCAGGACCTGCACCACGGCTGATGGAACCTCCTTTACCATGAAAGAAACGAATGCGCACATTTGCTTTCTTGCCCGCTTCTACCATTTTTAATTGAGACGTATACAAGTTCCATTGACTGGCCAGGATACCGCCGTCTTTATTACTGTCACTGTAACCGATCATTACCTGCTGCACTTTATCTTCTTCATGGCGCGCAATGCGCTGATGTTCCAGACTGCGTTTGGTAAATGAATGATCCATGAATTTTGTGATGATGGCAGAACCGTGTTGCAAATCCTCGATCGTTTCAAACAAAGGTACCACCGGCAGTAAGCACACCAATCCTTGTTCTGTGTATCTCGCTAATCCAGCTTCTCTTGCCAATAAATAAACCACTAACAAATCAGACAAGGAATGCGTCATGCTGACGATCAGAGAACCTAATCCCGCTTCACCGTATTTGTTGATGTGGTCTGCTAATACTCTGTAGCAGCTGATCACAGCTTCTGCTTCTTTACCCAACACTTGCGTATGCGGTTGAGTAAACGGGCGAGGTGATTGTAATTCTTTATTCAGGAATTTTAAACGATCTTCTTCCGACCAGGTCAGAAAGCTGTCCCCATCAAGCGATGCAGCATTCATCAATTGTGAAATGGCAAGATCATGGAAGCGGCTGTTTTGTCTGATATCCAGATGAGCCAAATGGAATCCGAAAGTTTGTACCAAACGCAATACCTCTTTCACATCAGAGTAAGCGACGATGGCCGCACCATATTCTACTAATGCCGATCTCAGAATGATCAGGTCATTGATCAATTCTTCCGGCTGATTGTAGCAATGTTCTTTATCTTTTTTCTTTAGCGCATACCCTCTTTCAATATCGATCGGCAGCTTCTCCATCATCAAATTGATGTACAGACGAAATACTTCCGAACTGTTCGGATGTTCTTCCAGCTTATCGATGGAGTTAGACTCCTCCGCCATTTCCAGTAATCTTTTCTTCAATGCTTTCGAACAAGCATTAAGTTGACAAGAGAAGCTCAGGTTATTTTCTAATTTTTCTAATGCCTTATGCAGATTGATGAAAGCATTGAGACGAAGGATTTCTAATGTTTCTTTTGTGACCTCACTGGTTACAAACGGGTGACCATCACGATCTCCGCCAACCCAGTTACCAAAAGAGATTTTAGGCAACTTATCGTAGGTTTGAATCAGCGCGGGATCCCAACCCATGTTTTCCCAGGCCATGGCCAAACGTTTGTCCAACGAAGAAATAACATCGGGAAAAACACGTGAGAAATAATGAACCACATTTTTCAATTCAGATTTCACATCTGGTTTCTCTTCGTAAATCTCACCGGTTCTCCACAACCTGTCGAGGTGAAGTTTGATTTCTTTTCTGATTTCGTTTTTCTCCAGTGAATTGTAATTGCCATTTTCCCATTTCATGAACGACAAATACAATTGTCGATGATGCTCCAATACGATGGTTCGCTTCGCTTCCGTAGGGTGAGCGGTCAGTACAGGTTCTATTCTCGTATTGGGAAGTTCTTCAGCAATTTGCTGAGGAGTAATTTTCTTTTGTTTTAATTTTTGAAAGTTATATGCCCACATGCCATTGACTGATGCCATGTTCTTTTCTTCTACCTTACGGCGCAAACGTTTCGCTCCATTTTCTTCCACCATGTTGAGCAGCTGAAAAGCGATCGAGTATAATTGTACATGTTTCTCATTGAACTCGTCAATGGTAGCTCTGTTGCGCTTGGAGTTGATCCAGGGAACTTGCTTGGACAATTCCAGCTCTCCATTTTCTTCCAGGACCTCTTTGAAACAGGTCAATAAAAATTCAAGATCTAAATACGTTTTTCCCAGCTTTTCCTGGGTAACAGAAAGGACACTCATTGATGTGGTAATAAAACTTTACGGAATCGTACAAAAACATTTCAATATAGAAAAGATTGACGGAAGAAGCTAAAGCCCATCCTATAAAAGTTTATTAAAACCAATGATCTGAAAGCCCCACCCCTAGCCATTCGAATACTATATATTGAATCGCTCGAGTCAATCCTTTCATCCCTAAAAATTTATAGAGGAAAGATACTCCTCTGTTCTACTCAGAGGAGTAACATTCTCGATAATGGGCCTCCACTATTTACCAACATCCGACACATGCACAACCGTATGTTCCAGGTGAAGATCGCCCATCGGTTCTTTTGCCATCTCCAAACTAACATCTTCTCCTACAGCTCCTTTTGACAAGGTAATGCCACCGTCTACAGCAACCAGTGCTCCCGTCATAAAGGAAGACTCTTCAGAAGCCAGGAACAGGTATACATTGGCAGCTTCTTCCGGAGTGGCACAACGGCCGAGCGGTGTCGCCGAGACAATGTTTTTTTCTTGCTTGCAGGACATCGGTCCTGTTTCGGTATTTAGCCAGCCCGTATTCACTGCGCCGAGGCATACACAATTGACCCGCACCCCGTGCTTGGCTTGTTCTACAGCAACTCCTCTGCTGAAGGCATGCAAAAAAGCTTTCGTGCCTCCATAGGGAGCATTCTCTGCAATGCCCATCTTTCCTGCTTCTGATCCGGCAGAGACAATACATCCTTTTGTTTTTTGAAGTTCGGGTATCGCAAAACGAGTCATAAGAAAAGCCGTGCGCATGTTATGTCTGACCAGAAAGTCAAACGCATCGATGGGATATTTTTCAATTTCAGACATCACCAGAAATACCCCTGCGTTGTTGATCAGAATGTCCAGTTTACCAAATTTTTTAATGGCTTCCCTGACACAGTTTTCTGCATTCTCCTCTATTGAAATATCTGCCATAAACGCTGTTGCCACGCCACCATCACGAATGATGTCGTTGACCACATCATGTACGGGATCAATGGCCAATCCATTCACCACAATGTATGCTCCTTCTCGGGCAAACAGTTTGCAGATTGCTTCTCCAATGCCTGTAGCACCTCCTGTTACAATGGCAACTTTACCTTCTAATCTTCTCATGACTGGATCCTGTTTAAGGGTGGGTGAAGAACTATATGTATGTATTACTATTTTTAATCAGGGAGGAGCGGTGATACCCGCATCATTATAAATATCTTCACCAACATACATGCCATTTTAAGTCCTGTTCGGATGGTAGTTATAGCCCTCTGAAATCGTCCTAAAAATAAATGTTCCACCTTCTGTCTTGACGGTGATGCACTATTATTCCTCACTCTGTTGACATTGTTTCTCATACACATCCTTTCTAAAAAGATATGCACATACCTATGCATATCAATAAACACGATACAGTAGCGGTAAACACGATGAAAAAACTACTGGCATGTTTTTTTCATTTGACAGGAAACATCCAATTCCTATTCCCATGAAAAAAATAATCATCACATTCTCTCTCCTACTCTGCTGTTCTTATTTGGTTCAAGCACAAACAGGAGGTTCACCTGTAGGAAATTCCGGAAGCGGCAATGGAGGAAAGGCATACAGCAATGGCTATATTCCAAATGCCAATGTAGAAAAACAATTCAACAATCAAGACTCTACCAATCACGGAGACACGACTTACAGAGAACAACAATGGAACGGTACCTCTGCAAAAAGAGACAGTACTCATAAGAAAAATACGTCGAAGAAAAATACGCAAACGACGCATAAAACTACGACGACTAAGAAAACTACCGTAACGAACAGTTCAAAAAACAAATAAACTTTTTCTAACTCAACCAGATCAGCACAACTATGAAAAAAGCTACTATTTATGCCTTCCTTCTTTCAGGCATTTTGATGACAGCAGGTCTGTCATCTTGCGAAAGCAATAAAACAGACGATGCCAATCAGGCGCATACCGATTTAAAAGATACAGAAGGCGACAGCAAAGAAATGGCTAAAGATCAAAACGACGAAAAATTTCTTGACAGTGATGAGAAAAAAGACGCCAGGTTTGCTGTGAATGCTGCCGACGGCGGTATGCTGGAAGTAGAGTTGGGGAAACTTGCACAAACCAATGCGGCTTCACCTGCCGTGAAAGAATTCAGCAAACACATCATCAAAGACCATAGCAAAGCCAATGATGAAATGAAGGCACTCGCTCAATCAAAAGGCATCGCACTTCCAGAAGCCTTAAGCGATAAGGCGCAAAAAGATTACGATAAGCTCGCGAAAAAAACAGGGCATGAGTTCGACAAAGAGTATTTGGCCTTCATGGTCTCTGATCATAAAGAAGATATTTCTGATTTCGAAAAAGAAGCCGAGAAAGGAAATGATGCCGAACTAAAAAGTTTCGCGGCAGCTAAACTTCCAACCTTGAAGCATCACCTGAAAATGGCAGAAGACACGCGCGATGTGTTAAAAAAATAAATGAAGCGACGGGAAACGTACTGCGAGGTAAGGAATCACTCTTGAGTACAGGTTTCCTGTTCTTCTTTATAAGTTAAGAGAGACGAGGTACGAGGTACGAAATATATCGTCACTCGAGTCTCGTCTCTTATTTATGACACGTTCCTCGTACCTCATCTCTCGTCCCTATTTATTCCATTTGACTTCTACTTTTTGAAATTGCTTGGGAGAAGTACCCGTATGCTTTTTGAAGAAGCGAATAAAATAAGAGTAGTCGTCAAAGCCCAACTGTTCCGACACCTCATAAATCGAAAGGTCACTGTGCGTCAACAGGCGCCTGGCTTCAATGATAATGCGCTCCGCAATCAATTCGGTGGTTGTCTTGTTTAATAGTTCCTGACACAACCGGCCCAGATGCCTGGTGCTCAGGTGCAGCAGATCTGCATAGTCTTTAGGAAGTTTCTTTTTTGCAAAATGCAGGTCAATCAATCGCTGCAGTTGTTTTACTTTCAAAAAACCACTGGGATTTCTATGACTGATGTCCTGATTGTTCAGGTAACGACGCGATAAATCGATGTACAGTAAATCTACCAATGTTCCCAATTTTGATTTTACAAAAGGCAATTGTGCTTTCACTTCTTCATTGATCTTTTTGAAAATTTCAGACACAGAAGAAAGGACCGAAGTTGGAAGATAAATGACCGGGTGGTTGTATTGCAAATAGAAAAAGGGAAAGTCCTTGAGCTGTCGGTTTATAAAGATACTGTCGTAGAATTCTTTGGTATGAAAGAAAACATATCCATCTGCATCACTACTGAGTTTCCAGCAATGTACCTGACCAGGACTCAATAAAAAAACGCTGCCGGGCTTTACCGGGTAACTGGTATAATCGATCTGATGTTCGCCTTTGCCTTTCGTAAATAAAACAGCAATGTATGTGCTGTGTTTGTGCGGTACATTGATAAACTGGTGGCTCTTCAAATGCGTTCGCAAATCGCTGGAATAAAAAAAAGTCTCTTGCTGCTTTTCCTGAAAGGCTGAGATGTCGTAAACGGGAAGTTTTGCCATATTCGAAAGATTGTAAAAATGTCCGTATAATCCTATTTTTCACTACTCTTGTCATCGACTTCTATTGTACCATCTCCTACCTTTGAATAGACCAAAACAATACCGATATGAAAAAGGCAATCGCAATTTTAGGAATGAAATGTCCAAGATGTTACGAAGATAACTTGTATACTTATTCTCGTCCTTTACAACTTCGTCAGTTGCACGTGATGCCTGATCATTGTTCATGCTGTGGACTGAGCTTTACACAGGAACCAGGTTTCTATACCGGAGCGATGTATGTCAGTTATGTGCTGAACATATTATTCTTCATCCTCTTCTTCTTCACCTTTTACATCGGACTACATGTAGATGGCTTGATTTTTATGTTGACTTACAGTGTCAGTGTATTGTTGCTGTCTCCATTTTTATTCAGATACTCCAGAACACTTTATATACATCTCTTTTATTCTTATGAGCCTCGTGCCAAAGAACTCTATATAAAGAGTATGGCGTTGAAATCGCAGGTTTAAATTATACATTGAAAATATTGCGTTAGGGCTTGAGCCATTATTGGGTAGCCTATTTAGCGAGAGTGGCTTAATCCATAACGCAAAAATTGAGTATTACTGAAAATCCAAGACCGCTTTTTTACCTGTCAGAAGATTTCTATTCCGCTGTTTTATAGATCAGTCGGCATATCCATAAGAAATACATCCCGAATAAAGTCTAGAAAACAGGGTTTTAATACAAAACTCCAATTCCCGACTTTTAAACTTTTCGACTTTTTATGGAAAATAGTCGAAAAGTTTATTACTTTTGAAACAGTCAAAAACAATCAGCCATCCGAGAACTTATTTTACCTCCTGACAGTTTTCAGATTTCTACACTTGAACATAAGCATGACAGTATGAAACAAATCACTACCCTTCTATTCGTAATGCTGTTGCAGGTCTCTGCGATGGCACAACAACAAACAGCATCACAAGAGCCTACTTCTTTTTCTTTGAAGGAAGCTATTGATTATGCGCTACAAGAAAACTTTAACGTCAAAAATGCCAACTTACAGAGAGATTTAGCCACCGCCAGAAAAGGAGAAGTACGCGGAATGCTACTTCCCCAAGTATCGGGTAACGTAGATTACAACCACAACTTTCAAGTACAAAAAACCATTTTGGAAAATGGTGTCGGATTGATCAACGTTGCGACTCTGCCTCAGGGAATAGCTTATCCCGTACAACTTGGGTTGGTGAATCAGTTTGTAGGCGCGCTGAATGCTTCACAAGTATTGTTTGATCAGGCCGCGTTCTCTGCACAAAATGCTGCTAAAGCAAACGATGAAATTTCAGAAAAGAACATCACCAAAAGTAAAATAGATGTTTCTGTAACTGTTACGAAGGCATACTACGGTGTACTGGTAAACGAAAAACAATTGTTAGCCATTAATAAAAACTTACAAAGAGTAGATTCATTGTATTCTGAAACCAATGCGAGGTTTCAATCCGGTTTGGCAAGAGACGTAGACAGAAGCCGTATCCAGGTGAGTTTAAATAATATCCGTGAAGAAAGGGAAAGAGTAACCCGCAATGTGGAATTGAGCCGCTCCATTCTTCGCTACCATTTAAATCTTTCCGAATCCAATCCATTGCAATTGAAGGACAGTTTATACGAAGGTCAGATCACTGTCATTGAAACCGCAGCCAATCAGGACTTCGATGCCATTCACGAAAACCGAATCGAATACTCCATCATCAAAAGTCAGGAACTATTTAATTTGTACGATTTAAGAAACACAGCTGCGGGTCGTTATCCCAGATTAACTGCAGTCGCTGCTATTGGATATAACCCGGCAGCAACGAACCTTGGTGACATCGGACAAAATGCACGTTGGCAACAGTATTCGCTGGTAGGTGTTCGTCTGCAAGTTCCTATATTCTCTGGTTTTTCATTGAACTATAAAATCAAGCAGAAAAAAGTACAACAACAAATTACAGAGAACAGCAAGTTGTCGTTGGAAAAAGAAATCAACCTGGAAGTAGAACAAGCGTTGATTAATTTAAACAACAGTTTGCAATCCTTTAGAATACAAAGAGAAAACATCAAACTGGCCGAGCAAAACCTAGAGGTGCTGCGTGCAGAATACGAAAATGGCATCGCTCTAAACATTGAAGTAGTAGCTGCTGAAGCTTCATTGATCGACGCACAAACCAGTTTTTACAATTCCATTTACAATACACTGGTGTCTAAAGCAGATTACGACAAAGCCACAGGAAACATCCTGAAATAATAATCAAAACAGAACGACAATTTTAAAAATGAACTATATGAAATCACTCTTCAACTCAGGAATTTTATTAATTGCCAGCATATTGCTGATCACCGCTTGCGGCGGGCCTGGTCAGCCTCCTATGCCTCCAACTGCAGCGGTATACATGGACACTGCAGAAGTGAAAGACGCCGTGTATTATGAATCTTATCCGGGAAATGTCATCGCTGTGAATCAGGTGCAGTTGAACAGTGAAGTAAGCGGTTTCATCACCGGCATCTTCTTTCAAGAAGGCCAGCAAGTGAGGAAGGGACAAAAGCTTTACGAAATCGAACAAGCTAAATTTTCCGCTGCTTACGCCAGCGCCGAGGCTGCATTGCGCATTGCGAAATCTAATCAATCCAAAGCGTCAAAAGACGACGAACGTTACAAGCAGTTGGGACAAAAAGGAATGACCACTCAACAACGTCTGGAATATTCTGAAGTGGATCTTGAAAATGCGAACAGTCAGGTGGCTTCAGCCCAAGCCAATTTGTTAAGAGCCGCTACGGACTTGAAACACGCTACGATCTACGCTCCATTTGACGGAACAATCGGTATTTCACAAGTGAAATTAGGTGCTTTTGTTTCTGCCGGTCAAACCAGATTGAACACGGTATCTTCCAACGATCCTATGGCTGTGGACTTCGTAGTGAGTGAAAAAGAAATCGGTCGTTTCCTTGAATTGGAAAAAAGAAAACTAACCAAATACGATTCGCTGTTCACGATTGTATTGCCTGATAGAACGAACTATCCTTATCCTGGAAAAATTTCTTTCCTGGACAGAGCAGTGGATCCTCAAACAGGAACCTTGAAAATCCGTTTGTCTTTCCCTAACCCTGAACGTGCCTTGAGAGACGGGATGAGCAGCACCATCAGAGTGCAAAACAAACACGCCAATAAAGTCGTTGTCATTCCAAACAAAGCAGTGACTGAACAAATGGGTGAGTTCTTTGTATACGTGATCGAGAAAGACACCGCACATCAACACAAAGTTCAACTAGGACCTGTGATTGGTAAAAACATCGTGGTATTGGATGGATTGAAAGAAGGCGAAGTATATGCTTTCGATGGTTTGCAAAAATTGCGTGACAATGTACCTGTATTGGATGCTTCTAAAATGCCTCCTCCAGATGCAGCAAAAGATGCACACAAAAAATAAAGTATAAGTTTCGGTGAAGAAAATTTTGCGTGAGAGATAGAAGCGAAAAGCCCGCAGCGAGGCCGATAGGTGTAATAACCTAAACGATTGATCCAAGCGAGGACTTGCAGCGGATAGCCCGGCCCACAGGGACACGCCCAAGTATTAAAATTCCTTCACAGGATTTACAACAGACATAAAATAATAATTCATATGATTGCAGATGTATTTATAAAAAGACCCGTTACAGCAATTGTTGTTTCTGTGGTCATCACACTGGTGGGGATTCTCTCGTTGATGAATTTGCCAGTCAGTCAGTATCCTGACATTACTCCGCCTATCGTACAAGTAACCGGTAACTTCGTAGGTGCCGATGCGCAAACAGTAGAGCGTACCGTAGCGACTCCCATCGAATCGCAAGTAAACGGTAGTCCGGGTATGTCCTTCTTACAAACCAACAGCACCAGTGATGGTACCATGACGATGAACGTAACGTTCGACGTGGGGACCAACATTGACATCGCTACGTTGGATGTGCAGAACCGTGTAAGTGTAGCCACGCCGCAGCTTCCAGACGATGTAAAAAGAACAGGTTTGACGGTAAAAAAACGTAACCCGAGTATCTTGATGTTGGTGGCGATGTATTCTCCAAAGGGAACACACGACATCAAGTTCATGGATAACTATACCAACGTGTACATCAAAGATGCGTTGCTCCGTGTAAAAGGAGTAGGTGATATTTTCACTCGTGCCGATAACTTCAGTATGCGTATTTGGTTGAATCCTGATAAAATGGCGCAGATGGGAATGACGGCTAACGATGTCGTTACGAAATTGCAATCTCAAAACATACAAGTAGCGGCAGGTTCCGTGGGATCTACTCCTCAAACCGGTGATCAATCGTTTGAATATAGTTTGCAGGTAAATGGTCAGTTGTCTTCTGTACAAGATTTCGAAAATATCGTCGTGCGTACGAAACCGGATGAAAGGTCTATCGTTTACTTGAAGGATATTGCTCGTGTAGAATTGGGTAAATTCAATTACGCATCGAACAACTTTGTAGACGGACAACCTTCTTCTTATTTGTTGGTGTACCAGGCTCCAGGTAGTAACGCCCTTGAAACAGCAGAAGGTGTGTACAAAGCCATGGATGACATGAAAAAAACATTCCCGGCTGATGTGGATTATAAAGTTCCTTTTGAAGCTGTATCTGTTGTTTCTGTTTCCATTCAGGAAGTGGTCAAAACATTGATTGAAGCGTTGGTACTGGTAGTGATTGTGGTATTCCTCTTCCTGCAAAGCTGGAGAGCCACGCTGATCCCTATATTGGCGATCCCTGTGGCGATCATTGGTACTTTCATTTTCTTTATCCCGCTAGGATTTACGGTGAATACCTTGACACTATTTGGTTTCGTACTGGCCATCGGAATTGTGGTGGATGACGCGATTGTCGTCGTCGAGGCCACGCAGCATTATATCGATCATGAAGGAAAAACTCCTCAAGAAGCTACCATTCAGGCGATGAAAGACATCTCAGGACCTGTTATTGCAATTGCTTTGATTTTGGCAGCGGTATTCGTACCGGTAAGTTTTGTACCAGGTATTGTTGGACGTTTGTACCAACAATTCGCCATCACCATCGCTGTATCTGTATTGATCTCTGCATTTGTTGCTTTGTCTCTGACTCCGGCTTTATGTGCCATGTTGTTGAGAAAAACACATTTTGATAAAGACTCCAGAGGCCTCAATCAATTCTTCTACCGTTTCAATACCTGGTTTGCACGCGTCACTGCTTCTTATTCCGACGGAGTAAAATACTGCATCAAAAAAGCGCCGCTTGTGGTGGTTATTTTGATCTGTATTTTCGTGGCGACGATAGGCATGTTTAAAGTAAAACCTACAGGCTTCATTCCTACAGAAGACGAAGGCCGTTTGATCATTACCTTCGAATTGCCTGAAGCAGCTTCTACTACCCGTTCATTAGTGATCCTGGAAGAAATGATGAAGGTTGCAAAGGCCAACCCGGCTGTAGCGCACTACGCGGCGCTAGGAGGTTTGAATGCGATTACCTTCGCTGCAAAATCGAATAGTGGTACCATGTTCTGCCAGTTGAAACCGTGGAAAGACCGTAAGAGTAAAGACCTGCAACTGGAAGCCATCATCGGTCAGTTCCAAGCGGGGTTCTCTAAAATCAAAGGCGCGAACATCATTGTGATTCCTCCTCCTCCGATTCCGGGAATGGGTAACTCATCCGGTTTCAGTTTCATGATTCAACAGAAACAAAGCAACGATGACATCAAGGCGTTTGAAAAAGTGGTGAGAACTTTCGTGGCGGAAACCAACAAACGTCCGGAAATCGCGAGAGCATTCTCTTTCTTCTCTGCCAGCGCTCCTGGTTATAAAATCAACGTAGACCGCGCCAAATGCGAGTTAGCCGGTGTATCTACAGCCGAAGTATTCGGAACCATACAAACCTATATGGGTAGCCGTTACATCAACGACTTCTCCATTTACGGCCGTAACTTCCGTGTCATGGCACAAGCGGATACGACGTATCGCAAAGACATGGCCAGCTTGAGTAAATATTATGTGCGAAACGTCTCAGGTCAAATGATTCCGCTCAACACGTTGGTTACTTATCAATTGATAGAAAGTGCGCCCGTGGTTTCACACTATGACATGTTCCGTTCTGCTGAAATCAACGGTACACCTAAGCCTGGGTACAGCTCTGGTCAAGCGATTCAGGCCTTGAAAGAAGTGGCTGCACAGGTATTGCCTGAAGGTTATGGTTATGATTTCTCGAACTTGAGTCGTGAAGAAATCAAATCTGGTAACAGTGCGGCTTATATATTCGCCTTATCGGTGTTGTTTGTGTTCTTGTTCCTAGCAGCCTTATATGAGAGTTGGTCAGTACCCTTTTCTGTGATGTTGGCTGTACCACTAGGTGCGTTTGGAGCCATCTTAACATTGATCTTCCTACCCAAACTGAGTAATAACGTATACGCTCAAATCGGTTTGATTACACTGATCGGTTTGGCTGCTAAGAATGCCATCCTGATTGTGGAGTTTGCGAAAGAGCGCGTAGACAGAGGCATGGAGATTATTGCAGCAACAATTGAAGCCGTTCAATTGCGTTTGCGTCCGATCTTGATGACTTCCCTCGCTTTCATCCTCGGTGTGTTACCTTTGGTATTAGCATCTGGAGCAGGAGCGGTATCCAGACAAACCATTGGATGGACAGTATTGGGTGGTATGCTGGCCGCTACTGGATTGGCCGTGTTTATCGTACCTGTATTGTTTGTCTTGATTACCAGATTGGCTTACGGTAAAAAACTAAATACCAAAGTAGAGCCTACAGAAGAAGGTCCACTTAAAACTCATTAAAACTTCATAACTTGGATCAGAGTTGCTTTATACAAAAGTACTCTGATCCTTTCTTTAACGTTACTATTCAAACAGACCGCGAAACACCATGTCAGACAAAACGAAACAAGACGAACCCAAAGTAGATGCCATCATCGGCGCTGCGCAAAAACGTTTTGCTCATTATGGATTGTCTAAAACGACGATGACTGAAATTGCTTCAGACATCGGCATGGGAAAAGCTTCTCTTTATTATTATTTCCCCGATAAAGAAACGTTGTTTGAAGCGGTCATCATTAAAGAACAAACCATCTTCCTCGAAGAAATGCACACCATGCTGGCTTCAGGCATAGAGGCATCTACTCAACTTAAAAAATATGTCAAGATGCGCAGTTTGTTGTTTACCAAATATGCCAACCTGGCCAACCTCCGTTCCGATTCCACAGACAATTCGAAACCCATTTGTGCCCGAGCGATGGAAGGTTTTCGCAACAAGGAAATAGAACTCGTGATGACCATGCTTCAAAACGGCATCACGGCTAAAGAATTCAAACGCATCAACAAACAAGAATATTCCGAATTGCTCGTTAACCTTTTATTAGGATTGCGTCTGGTGAAAATGAAATACAAAGAAGCCAGTACAAAATTTGATGTAACCGACTACGAAGACCTTGCGAAAGAAGGATTAAAAGTAGTGAACATGTTGGTCAGAGAAATACAAACAGAAAACGCATAATCATTTTTTAAACTCATTCGTCTCTCCCCTCATTCAGAAGTATAAAAGTGACCATTTACAAGTGGTCACTTTTTTTGTACTCTTTTTATTCTGACTGCCTTGCCCCTAAATCCCCTAAAGGGGACTTTCATATAAATAAAATTTCGTTAAACCACTGTAGAGACGCTATGCATGACGTCTCTACGAGCCAATAGTTTCACAAGTCCCCTTTAGGAGATTTAGGAGCAAAAAGGATGGCATTCAACAGAACATTAAAAATAGTACCTATCCCTTGCCTATCTACTAATAGGTAGTATATTTGTTTCAAGTAATTTAATCATGAACACCAAAGATGTAATCTTAAAACTGGCCGATCAGTTGATTCTTGAAAAAGGATTCAACGCATTCAGTTTTTATGATCTGGCCGAAACCATAGGCATCAAAACCGCATCGATCCATTACCACTTCCCTACCAAAACAGACCTGGCCATTGCTGTCATCCACCTTCACGCAGCAGGATTTGAACAGGTCAAAAAACAATACGCCACGAAAGATCCATTAGCAAAGCTCGAAGCCTTTTTCAATATTTACAGCCGCAATAAAGCAGAAGGTCAGGTTTGCTTTGTTGGTTCGCTCTGTACTGATCTGTATTCCATCGATCCGGCCATAGAAGCTGAATTGACACCGGTAGTAAAAGGCATTTTAATTTGGGTAACAGAAATTTTAAAAGAAGGAAAAAGAAAAGGGGTATTTCATTTCAGTGCCGCGCCCCGCACCAAGGCACTCCTCATCATTACCAACATGTTGGGGATTTTACAAGTATCACGTATCACCGGTAAACCTGATTTCAACGAAGTCCGGAATACCATTTTAAAAGAACTAAAAACAAAAAAAGGATGAAAAGAGTAGTAGTAACAGGCATCGGCGCATTGACTCCCATTGGTAACAACGCCACCGACTTTTGGAATGCATTGATTGCAGGAAAAAGCGGTGCCGCACCCATCACCAAGTTTGATGCGTCGAAGTTCAAAACAAGATTTGCCTGCGAATTGAAAAACTTCGATCCGCTTCATTTCATAGAAAAAAGCGAAGCAAGAAAATACGACGCTTACACGCAATACGCACTCATCGCGGTTGAAGAAGCGGTGAAGCATGCGAACATCAATTTCGATGAACTCAATAAAAACCGCATCGGCGTCATTTGGGGAAGTGGTAACGGAGGAATACAAACCTTCCAGGATCAGGTGATGGAGTTTGCAAAAGGAGACGGAACACCGCGCTTCAATCCTTTCTTCATTCCTAAAATGATTGTTGACATTGCTGCCGGCATCATCTCAATCAAATACGGATTGCGTGGCGTTAACTTCGCCACGGTCTCTGCCTGCGCGACTTCTAATACTGCCATCATTGAAGCCTTCAACCACATCCGCTGGGGCAAAGCAGACATGATCATTACCGGTGGTTCGGAAGCACCGATCAATGAAACTGCCATCGGTGGATTCAATGCTTCAAGAGCTTTGTCTACCTTTAACGAAAATCCAGCTACGGCTTCTCGTCCCTTCGACGTGACGCGTGATGGCTTTGTCATGGGCGAAGGTGCCGGTGCATTGGTATTGGAAAGTTATGAAAGTGCGATGAAGCGCAACGCGCCTATTCTTTGTGAAATCGCTGGAGGCGGTATGGCTGCTGATGCTTATCACTTGACCAGTACGCATCCGGAAGGAGAAGGCGCTTACCTCGGTATGCTCGAAGCACTCAACGAAGCAAATCTAAAACCATCCGATGTAGATTATGTGAACATGCATGCTACGTCTACACCCACCGGAGATACCAGTGAAATCATCGCGATGGAACGTGTGTTTGGGTCGAATCCTAAATTAAATATCAGTGCGACCAAATCTATGACCGGCCACTTGCTTGGAGCCGCAGGTGCGGTAGAAGCCATCGCTTGTATCAACGCCATTCGATTCGGAATTATTCCGCCAACCATCAATACGGAAAACGTCGATCCGGCCATCGAAGGGAAATTTGAATTGACATTAGGCAAAGCGCAACATAAAACGGTGAACGTAGCATTGAGCAATACGTTCGGTTTTGGTGGTCACATTGCTGCGGCTGCTTTTAAAAAGTTTGACGCCTAAATAATAATGCTAGTTTAAAAGTGGTAAGTGGCAAGTAATTTTCCCTCTTACCACTTATTTTTTTATACCCTAATGAAAGATCAACTGTCCATTCCATATTTAGCACTTAAAAAACAACTATCAAGTGCATCTCTTTCCATATTGATCACACGACTTTTATAACTCACTGTTTTATAAGAAAATATTATTCATCTCATCAGGTATGGAGGGATACAATAGTATGAACGATATATTAAGTCGCCATGTGCTATTCTTCTTTTCAATAGACTTTTTATACTAACTTTTATTCGCATTTTAATACTCCGCTTGCTAAGAATTATTCAAAGCACATTGAGAAAAATAAAATGATGCTGACTGAACCGTGAACATGAGAGCGATTAAGCACTTATCATGCGTCGCATTCAATAGACAATTATCAAAAACAAAATTTCTTTTAACTGAACGACTCTTAAAATAATTGTGTTAATTCGAGACCCAAGATCATCTAATTAAAATTAAATGAGTTTTCAAGATCAACTTAATGCCCTCTTTGTAGAGGAAAGCCAGGTACCGGAAGAATTCCGGATCGAAGAACTTCACCAACGCGAATACTTAAGCAATGGTGAAATGAAAAAATGGACAGGTGAAGTTACGGAAGTATACTCCCCTGTTTGTATGGTAACACCAGAAGGACCAAAGCGCAAGCTGATTGGTACCTACCCGGTAGGCACGGATAAAGAAGCGAACGAAGCATTGAACGCAGCCATTGCCGCATACGACAACGGACGTGGTGAATGGCCAACCATGACCGTAGAGGGACGCATCAAATGCATGCAGAAATTTGTGTACATGATGAGTCAGCAACGCGATTTGGTCATTAAACTCATCATGTGGGAAATCGGCAAATCACAAAGT
Source organism: Chitinophagaceae bacterium (assembly GCA_028288365.1). Lineage (GTDB taxonomy): Bacteria > Bacteroidota > Bacteroidia > Cytophagales > Cytophagaceae > JACMQM01. The sequence continues at coordinate 48,550 of JAQBNU010000013.1, forward strand.
GATGCCGCCAAAGAATTTGATCGCACCGTAGAATACATCAACAATACCATCGATGCACTCAAAGACATCGACAGACAATCGTCTCGTTTTGAAATCGAAGAAAATGTAGTCGCACAAATACGTCGTTCTCCACTGGGCGTTGTATTGTGCATGGGACCGTTCAACTATCCGCTCAACGAAACTTTCACTACGCTGATCCCTGCGATCATCATGGGGAATACGTTATTGTTCAAACCTCCGAAACACGGTACGTTGGTTCACTATCCATTGCTCAAAGCCTTTCAGGAATGTTTCCCTAAAGGTGTCGTCAACACGATCTATGGTCGTGGTGCAACGGTTGTTCCTGGATTGATGAAAAGCGGAAAAGTAAATGTACTCGCTTTCATCGGCAGCAGCAAAGTAGCCAACGATTTGAAAAAAGACCATCCAAAACTGAATCGCCTGCGTGCAGTATTAAGTCTCGATGCAAAGAATGCCGCCATCGTTACCAAACATGCGGACATTAAATTAACGGTCAGTGAAATCATCACCGGTGCATTGACGTTTAACGGTCAACGTTGCACGGCACTTAAAATTATTTTCGTACACGAAAGCATTGCCGATGAATTCAACCAAACATTGTGCGATGCCATTGCGCAATTGAAATTTGGTTTGCCCTGGACAAAAGGTGTGGCGCTGACTCCGCTACCAGAGCCCGGTAAACCGGCCTACTTAGCGGCATGTATCGAAGACGCGAAAGCCAACGGAGCAAAAGTGTTGAATGAAAACGGTGGAGCAACGAATGAGTCGTTTGTATTTCCTGCTGTGGTTTATCCTGTCAACAGCAAAATGAAATTATACCGCGAAGAACAATTCGGTCCGGTGATTCCTGTGGTGCCTTTCAAAGACATCGAGGAAACCATCGATTACCTCATCGATTCTCCGCACGGACAACAAGTGAGTATCTTCAGCAACGATGTAGAAGAAGTCGCTCACCTGATCGATCCGTTGGTGAACTTAGTGAGTCGCGTGAACATCAACACACAATGCCAACGCGGACCCGATGCCTTCCCTTTCACCGGCCGTAAGGACAGTGCAGAAGGTACCTTATCTGTAACCGATGCTTTGCGTTCGTTTTCGATTCGTTCTTTAGTCGCGACAAAAATGAACGACACGAATAAAAAACTGTTGAACGAAATTGTAAAAGATCATCGTTCCAACTTTTTAACAACCGATTTTATTTTCTAACGCTTGTTTGAGTTTATAATCGGAAGGACCTTCTTGGGTGAAGGTCCTTTTTTTTGTTTCATTCAACTCCTTCTCAGAGTTTCCTGCAATACATGTTGCTGGCTTGAGTGCTAGAAAGTAGCTAATCTTTTGGTGATTGTTGAAAATTGTATAGATTGGTTGAAACATATAAGACATAATGTCGTCTTACAATAGTCTATACAAAGGATTCAAATATGGAATATAAAAAAGAAACTATAGCGAATGTGAAATTGGGTAACATTAAAAATGCTGCTCTCTTTTTTGACTATGTAATACCTATAAGCGGTCGTTCGTTAGCATTGAGTATTGGATTTGATAGTATAAAAGAAAAATATGATTCAGTACTAAATAGCATATTACCAATTGACTTGAAAAAAGGAGGAGTAAATCATGACTACTATAATAAAGTACTTCGTGAGGCTGAATCGCTAAGACTAACATCTAAACATTATTTTAAACTAGGAATGTATTTGGATGAAGCAATAAAAGAAGAAGGTATCGACTTTAGGAAACCGTTTAATAAAGCTTGTTCTTTACTAGAATCTAAATCACATAGTTATAAGTATTCTACTCAAATAGAATTCGATAACCAACAGAATAAATATTTAGATGGGGAGGATGTATTTGTTTCTATAATGAATATGCGAATAGTTGATGTATACAAAACATCATGGGAGCAAATTTTAGAATTTAGGGAAGATGAAATTTCAAAAAGAATCTTAGAAGATTGAAATTGTTTGTTCAGGACAATTATACTAATAAACCAATAAATTATATTGAGGATGACATATTGAAGAGAATTGACGATTACAATGATAGTATTTCTAAATGGGGTTTTGAAACAACTATCGCAACATTTGAATCAGTTCTATCATCAAAAGGATTATATACTTCATCAACTATAGCCATGTTATCAAAACTATTTGACAATCCAGGTTTGGCAGCATTGTCAGGAGGAAGCGCAGCTTGCATAGCACTTGGTGAAATTGGATTAAAGGTATTTAAAGCTCAAAATGATAAGATAAATTTAAGAAAAGATTCACCTATAGCTTATTTATTGACAGCGCAAAAAGAATTGAATAAATAACCCCTTGCTGGCACGCATAGATATCGGCAGCAAGAGCAAATGCGTTAAGACACAATAGGCACAAGCGAATACTTGCCAGCAAAATCGTTATAACTAATTCAATCGAAGCAATCAGAATGAAGATATTTAATGAAAATACAAATTACTCAATTGATACTGGAACATTAAATATCGTTTTAGCCAATCAAAATTGTATTATTGTTGCATCAGATAGCCAGCGAACAACGATTGAAAATGGGACATCTAGATATTCGGACGACTGTAAAAAACTTTTTCTCATTGGTAAACAAAGAGCATTGTCAATTGCGGGCTTTTCAGGTATCAACTATCCTGATTTAACTGACAAAATAAGCATGCAAATACCTACACTCATTGAGGACTCTATAAATAGTGCTGGTGAACATATAGACTTTTATGACTGGCGAGGTTGGGAAGAAATGCCACCTGCTGAATGGAACGAAGAAGCAAGTAATTTGTACTCTGCAAGTCCTTATTTGTGGTGGACTTCGATTATAGGATCTTTATCTTTAATTGCTGATATTCTTGGCAGTTATGATGATGAAAAAGCAAAAAAATTTGAAATAGTAGGTCTTCACGCGGGTTATAAGTCGAATGGTCAGATAAAAATAGAAAGATTAAGTCTAAGGCCTTTTGAAGCAATTGGGCAATGCAACAGAAAACAATTCTACATGAGCCAATCATTAGAGTTTATTATATCTCAATCATTTACTTATGCCACATCCGGTAAAGACTATTTAAGCAAACTTGTACTTAGCAACTCCATTAATGAATATATAGAGGAAAATTTAGATTCATTTCCATCAATTAAAAATTATCTTAACCATTTTTCAAATTCAACATTAGACAATATGCTTGAAACTGAAATGCGAGAACTCTCTATAGAATTAATACAATTAACATCTAATTATACAGATGGAGTTGGTTCAAACCCAATTCAAGTAGCTGTAATAAAAAAGAACGAAGTATCTTCTATAACAAAAGATACTTTTCTTAAAACACCTTCTATTATTGCAGCTGGTTTATCGGGATGGGTTTATACTAAAGATCACCCATTTGACGGATGTAGAGGAGGCAACTTTGTTAATTGTGTTATTGAAAACAATATTAATCCTGTACCAATTGATGGTAATTTTTTCTATGGAGGAGAATTTACAAATGTAGTTTTCGATTATTCAGGAGGCGAAATATTCTTTGGCAAAAACAATAAAGTAATTAACTCAACAATTCTTACAAGTGAAGATAATATTAGTCTTTTGAATAGTATAACTTCTCCATTATAGAGATCACATTACTGTTAAAATAAGACAACAATTATGACCTCATCTGCTGGCGAACATCTTGCTCGTGCCCCAAAGTACATATTAATAAAAAGTTCATCGCTCATTATATCCCCGAGCAAGACGCTCTAAGAACAATAGGTAGGAGCAAGATGCTCGTACCAGTAAGGGCAAGAGCAAGAGCAGTAAATAAAACGAACAGACAAACAGTATAAATTATAAAACAACTAACAAAATGAGAAAACTAATATTCTTCATGCACACTTCACTTGACGGTTTTATATCAGGACTTAATGGAGAAATGAACTGGATACATGTAGACGAAGAAATGTTTGACTTTGTTGCCACGATGACGGACCAATCCGACACGGCACTTTATGGACGAGTAACGTATGAAATGATGCAGAGTTACTGGCCAACTGCCGGCGACCAACCCAACGCATCAAAGCACGACAAAGAACATTCGGCTTGGTACAACAACGTTTCAAAAGTTGTGTTATCAAAGACACTCAGCGAAAAAGGACTTCTCAACACCACCGTTATTAGCGACCAATTGGTAGAAAACATCAATAAAATAAAAAAACAAGACGGAAAAAATATTCTAATTTTCGGAAGTCCTACGGCTTCTCATTCATTACTAAGTCAAGGTTTAATTGACGAGTTTTGGTTATTTGTTAATCCAGTTTTACTTGGACAAGGCATTCCGTTATATAAAGGCATGACCGAAACGATTAAACTGAAACTTATAGAAACGAAAACATTTTCTTCTGGAGTCATTGCGCTTCACTACGAAACAAAACGTAATTGATGGACTAAAGCTCGCACTAACATCCTTAATTTATTTTCTTTATATCCTCCTCCGCTAGCGCGAGCATCTTGCTCGTACCAGCAGACCACAATTTATCCGAGGGCTTCACTATTTCTCGCTAATTTTATTTCTGTGATTTTTACCCCACAAAATCATTGCTTCTAGCATAGGAAGTAGCGAATGAGTGTACTTAGACATTTTATACTCTACCGCAAGTGGAGTGTGATAAACCGTTCTAATTATTAACTTGTTCTCTTCAAGGTGTTTTAATTCTTTTGATAACACTCTTGTTGTGATGGAAGGCACACCTCGCTGTATATCACGAAAGCGACAGTTCCCCATATGTATAGCTCGCAATATTGGTAGTTTCCATTTACCACCTACAACAAACAATGTGTCTTGTAAGTACAACATTGCTTGTTCTTCTGTCATTCCTTTCATAGTAAAGCCATTTTGGTATCCTTTAGGATATTGGTATCAAAAGTACACCGTTTTATTTTATATGTTTAACAAACGCATAAAATAATCAAACTCATGGACAAGAACACAGAATTTATTACCGACATGGATGGCAATGTTTATCATACCATAATCATTGGAACGCAGGTATGGATGGTAGAAAATCTAAAAACAACAAAGTACAATGATGGTACTGAAATTCCATTTATAATAGATACTGCCGAAGCGTGGTATGAGCTTAATGCGCCAGGTTATTGTTGGTACAATGATGATGAGTCCACTAAAGATAGTGTCGGTACGTTGTATAATTGGCACGCTTTAAACACCGGTAAACTTTGTCCAAAAGGCTGGCACGTGCCCTCAGATGAGGATTGGACAATTTTAGCAGAATATCTTGGTGGTGAAAAAATAGCAGGTGGAAAAATGAAAGAAACAGGTACAACACATTGGTTTAGTCCCAATACAGGTGCAACAAATTCAAGCGGATTTACTGCACTGCCCGCAGGTTTTCGCGGCAAAACAGGCTTCATTCCTTTAAGCATTGGCACTGCGTTGTTTTGGAGTAGTACAGCGTTTGACGATGTAGATGGTTGGACTCGTTATTTGCTATTTGACAGTGAGACTTTAGGTCGCAATAACGGTGGTAAATATCACGGCTTCTCTGTGCGGTGTTTGAAGGATTAGTTCGTATTGAAAAAAATGATTTCGTTGGCGCAAGAATATTCTTGAGCCTATTATGACATAGAGCATTTGCTTTGGAAAGGGATGAACAACAAAGTTAAATTCACCCACGCTGGCACGAGCAAAATGCTCGCCTTTACTTTTGCAGTCTAAGTTTTATCTTAGAAAAATGATAGCAGAGGCAATTTAGGAACCAGCTAAAGCGAGCACCAACCTTATTTTTTTTATTGATGATAAGTAAAAAGTTTTTCGTATCATTATTTTTCAGGAACAAATTACAACATGTTGACTACTGATCCTTCGCAAAGAGAAGATTACATCCGCCGCATCACGAAAGTCTTGAACTTCATCGAAGACAACCTGGATGCAGCGCTTTCTCTGGAAACCGTTGCAGCTGTTGCCCATTACTCTCCTTACCATTTCCACCGACTCTTCAAGCTCCTCACCAGTGAAACGCTGAACACTTACATCAACAGAAAACGAATCGAGAAAGCAGCTTCTAGTTTGATGCGACAAAAGGAAGTGAACATCACCGAACTCTCTTTGCACTACGGATTCAATAGTCATTCTGCTTTTACCAGAGCATTTAAAAAATTCTATGGAATGAGTCCTACGGAATTTCGCAAAAGCAGTCCGAATAAATACAGCAAGATTGGTCAAACAGATAGCAAGAATGGTCAAACCATTGTCGCATTTGAGGAGTACCTTTACAACATCACTAATCACATCGACTGGATGAATACGAACTCAACTATCGCCATCAAAGAACTGCCAACACTGGAGTTGGCCTATTTGTCAAGCATCGGCATTGCAAATTTACGCAGTACCTTTGAAAAGCTCATGCGCTGGGCAAAGCCAAAGGGATTGATGGATTCGCCTGACTTAAAAATGCTGACTATTTTTCACGACAGTTTTAAAATCACCGCACCGGATAAAGTAAGAATGAGTGCCTGCATCGTTCTCAATAAACCGGTATCAACAGACGGAGAAGTAGAAACCACACGCATTGAAAAAGGAAATTTCATCGTCGGTCATTTTGAATTGAAGCCAGATGAATTTGAAAAAGCATGGACCGGAATGTACATCTGGATGAATGAAAACGGATATAAAGTAACAGAGAAAAATTCGTTTGAAATTTATTACAACGACTTCACGACACATCCTGAAAAGAAATCTATTGTGGATCTATGTATACCGATAGATTAACAAGGACAAGACCGATTTATCGTCCCTCCTAACTCGTCCCTGCTTACTACTATTTACCGACCATCTTCCAATATTCACAGACGAATGAGATCAGCACATGATCCTTAGATAAAATCTCATTCTTAGCTACCATATCTTTCTTCTTTTTTATACCTTGTCTTTTCAATTGACTCTTATATTGTTTCATGAAAAGATTGTTCACTCTTTCATTCAGCTTCGTGTTGCTTGCTCACGTGTTGACAGCTCAAACACCTGTTACTTCTTCTTCCGATATTCTTCAAAAATTAAATAAACTCAATACCGTTGGTTCGGTGCTTTACATTGCCGCACATCCGGACGATGAGAATACCAGACTACTTCCCTACCTCACCTACGAGCGCAAACTACGCACGGCCTACCTGTCGCTGACGCGCGGAGATGGCGGACAAAATTTAATTGGCAAGGAACAAGGTGAACCGTTGGGATTGATTCGTACACAAGAGTTGTTAGCGGCCAGACGCATTGACGGCGCCGGACAATTTTTCTCACGTGCCAATGATTTTGGTTTTTCTAAAAATCCGGATGAAACGTTTGCCATTTGGAACAAAGACAGCATACTCGCTGATGTCGTGTGGGTCATCAGAACATTCAAGCCAGACGTCATCATTACGCGCTTCCCTACTACAGGCGAAGGCGGACATGGACATCATACCGCTTCTGCTCTCCTTGCCGTAGAAGCCTTCAGCGCAGCAGCGGATCCAAAACATTTTCCCGAACAATTAAAATACACCGAAGTATGGCAAGCCAAACGTATTTTCTGGAACACGTTTAATTTCAACAATGTCAACCTCACTTCTGAAGATCAAATCAAATTGGACATTGGTGGCTTCAATCCTTTGCTGGGGAAATCATACGGAGAGCTTGCTTCTGAAAACCGCTCCATGCACAAGAGTCAGGGCTTCGGTACAGCAAAGACGCGCGGACAAACGTTTGAGTACTTCAAGCAACTGGCCGGCGATCCGGTGAAAACAGATGTGTTTGAAAACAGCAACACTACTTGGTCACGTTTTTCTTCGACTTCAAAATTTACTTCTACGATTAACAAAATCATTGCAAAGTTTGATCCTTTGCATCCGGAAGTCATCATACCGGATCTCGTAACCTTCTACAAACAAATCCAGGCGCTGGATGAAAACGATCCATTGATCCGTTGCTGGAAAAAAGAAAAACTAAAAGAAGCAGAAAGTTTGTTGCTGGCTTGTTCCGGTTTATGGATGGAAGCCTACGCAACTGATTACATCGCTATTCCAGGTAATGATATAGCAACAACGGTTCAAATCGTTAACCGAAATAAAAACATCATAACATTAAACAGCATCCGTTACATCAACCAGGATACCACGTTGGCACTGGCATTGAAAGCCAATGAACTTTACACCTACAAACATATCGGCAAACTGCCGGAGAGTTTCGCCTACTCCAATCCTTATTGGCTCAATGAAAAACACAGCAGCGGTTTGTACAGTGTACACGATCAACTGCTAGTAGGCAAAGCAGAAAACGATGCCGCAGCGAATGTAACGTTCAACCTTACCATACAAGATCTATCGTTGAGCATTAACAAACCGTTGGTTTACAAATACACCGATCCGGTGAAAGGAGAAATTTACAGACCACTGGAAATTCTTCCACCTGTTACCGTGAACCTCACTGAGAAAGCGTATGTCTTCAAAGATACATTGGTGAAAAGTATTCCCTTTGTAGTGAAAGCCAATCGCGCCAATGTTGCAGGCACTTTGCAATGGAGCTTGCCTCAAGGCTGGACCGCCACTTGCACACATCCTGATTTCAAACTGAATGCCAAAGGAGATGAAGTACTCATCGACGTATTGGTTCATCCAAGCAGCAACAGCAGCAATGGAAAAATAACTGTAGCGATACGCACGGAGCAGGAAACCTTGACAAAGAGCATCACGCGCTTGGAATACGATCACATTCCTTATCAATTTATTTTGAGTGATGCAGAAGCCAATCTTGTTCACTTGAACTTAAAAACTTCCGGCCAACACATCGGTTACATCCCTGGTGCAGGCGATGATGTAGCGGCTTGCCTGAAACAAGTCGGTTACCAGGTGACCATCCTTACAGACGACTTGTTAGACAAAGGCAAGCTCAGTGAATACGATGCAATAGTTACAGGGATTCGTGCCTACAACACCAACGACCGTTTGCAAGTCTATTACAACTCGCTCGTGGAGTATGTCAAACAAGGAGGAAATCTCATCGTGCAATACAACACGAATAACCGCATTGGTCCATTGTTGGCGAAGATTGGCCCTTATCCTTTTACAATTTCCAGAGAACGCGTCACGAACGAGCAAGCGGAAGTACGTATTCTAAAACCTCAACATCCTGCCTTCCATATACCGAATGAAATTCATGCTGATGATTTTGACAATTGGATTCAGGAGCGAGGAATTTATTTTGCAGCCGACATCGACAAACAATACGAAACATTACTTTCATTAAATGACCCCAACGAAAAAGCAAACGAAGGAAGTTTGATTGTGACACCTTATGGCAAAGGTAACTTTGTCTACACCGGACTGGTCTTCTTCAGAGAGCTACCGGCGGGAGTTCCAGGTGCTTACCGATTGTTTGTCAATTTACTCAGTCTTCCTAAACATCCTTAGCATGTCACACAAAGAAGAAAAACCACCTTTTCTTGGGACATGGAATAATGTATATGCACTGGTCATTGGCGCACTGGTGCTGATGATCATTTTGTTTTACTCCTTTACCTGTTACTTCGCATGAGTATACTGGACTGGGCTGTATTAGCACTCACCTTACTGTGCATCGTTTCCTATGGATTATGGAAAAGCAGAGGAGCAAAAAACATAGAAGGGTATTTATTGGCCGATAAGGAATTACCCTGGTACCAGGTGGGCTTGTCAGTGATGGCCACACAAGCCAGCGCCATTACCTTCCTCTCCGCACCAGGTCAGGCTTACAGCGATGGATTGCGTTTTGTACAATTTTATTTTGGATTGCCGCTAGCTACGATTGTGCTATGCAAAACATTCATTCCTATTTTTCGAACATTGAATGTGTACACCGCTTATGAATATTTAGAAAAAAGATTTGACAGTAAGACACGTTCGCTCACTGCTTTTCTTTTTCTTTTGCAGCGCGGTTTGTCAACCGGCATTACCATTTATGCTCCGTCTATTATTTTGTCAACTATTTTAGGCATTGACATTACCTATACCACCTTATTTACAGGAGGTATTGTCATACTCTACACCGTATACGGAGGAACAAAAGCGGTGTCTTACACACAAATGTTTCAAATGGGCATCATCTTCTCGGGCCTATTTGTAGCGGGCTACATGGTGGTTCACTTACTACCTGATCAAATAGGTTTCATAGATGCCTTACACATTGCAGGAAAAATGAACAAGCTCAATGCCATCGATACCACATTTGATTTGAACAATCGGTATAACATCTGGTCAGGGATCATTGGCGGTTTCTTTTTACAACTTTCTTATTTCGGTACCGATCAATCGCAGGTCGGTCGTTACTTAACAGGCAAGTCCACCACCGAAAGCCGATTGGGATTGGTGATGAATGGTTTGATCAAAATCCCCATGCAGTTTTTAATTTTGTTGATCGGTACTTTAGTGTTTGTTTTTTACCAATACCAAACTCCTCCTCTCTTCTTCAATCCTACCGAAGTAACGCGAATAGAGCAAAGTCCTTATAAAGATCAATACCACGAGCTCGAACAACAGCATCGTATCGCTCATCAAGACAAGCAAACGCATGCCAATGATTTACTCAAGGCACTAGACAGTAAACAAACAATAGCCATTGACCGGGCACAATACCGATTGTTGCAGGATGAAAAACAAACCACGCAGATCAGAGAGCAGGCCATTGAACTGATGAAAAAAAACAGCTCCAAAGCAGACCCCAACGATACCAATTATGTTTTTCTAAGTTTCGTCACCAAATACTTACCGCATGGGATGATCGGCCTACTGATTGCCATTATCCTACTGGCTTCTATGGGTTCTACTGCCAGCGGCATGAATTCACTGGCGTCTACCACAGTGGTTGATTTCTACAAACGTTTTGTCAATACAAATGCAGCGCCACATACCTATCTATCCGCTTCCCGTTGGTACACCGTAGGTTGGGGATTCTTTTGCATCGGCATTGCTTTGTATGCGAACAAACTCGGTAACCTGATCGAAGCCGTAAACATACTGGGCTCTCTCTTCTATGGAACGATACTTGGCATTTTCCTGGTGGCTTTTTATTTGAAAAAAGTAAAAGGTACTGCCGTTTTCTACGCTGCATTATTCACTGAAGCTTTTGTGATCTGCGCCTGGATGATGGACCTGATGGCCTTTCTATGGCTCAATGCCATCGGCTGTTTGTTGTTGATGTTGTTGGCTTGGGTGATACAGAGTTGTAAAAAAACAACCTAACGTTTTTTACTCAGACTGTCTCGCCCCTAAATCTCCTGAAGGGTACTTTACAGCGCGAGTATGGAGTTTGAGTATGGAGGTATGATTCCTCTGCATTGACTCTTCATACTTACTCTTACAATCCTGTTGTTGGCGTCTCGCCAACAACAGGATTGTAGTAACCGTTTTTCATACCTTCACTTGTTGGCGGGACGCCAACAAGAAAACAATTTAGGGACAAGACAGCTTCCTTTTATTTAACAACATAAAAAAAGCCACGCATCGCTGCATGGCTTTTTCATTTCAGAAAATAAACTGAACTTATTTTTTCGCTGCTGCCACTTTTGCGTCTGCAATCATTTTCTCTCCCATCTTCACGTAATCATCGTTGCTTGCTTCTTTCGCCAACGCTACAGTTTTTTCTGCACTTACAGTCGCACTGTTGTAGTCTTTCAATTTGAATTCGATACGTGCTTTTACCATATACATAAAGAATGCTTTAGGATTTTGCTCTACCGCTTTGTTGATCCACACCAATGCCTGGTTCAAATCTTTATCGTTTTCATAATAGTAGTTCGCTGCCTGAAAATAAGGACGGCCGTCTACAGCCATTGTAGATTCAATGTTCTTCATCACTTTCGTATCGATCTCTCCAGTGATTTTAACCGGTACACGTGTTTTGTCCCAAAGCAATTCCAGGATAACAGAAGTAGGTGTTACATCTGCAAAGTTGATTGTGAACGTTTCCACTTTAGTCGTCAAAGCCGTTGGCTTCACTGTTACACGCAGCACTTCATTTTCTGCTTTGTAATTGGCTACATTACCACCCATTGTAAGATCGCTGTAGAAAAGAATATCCCAGCTTTCTTTATTAGGTATGCTGTATACCGCATAAGTACCCATCTTCAGGTCTTTGCCTTCTACTTTAGCATCTTCACCCAATGTAATTTTAGTAGCGGCATTCGCGCCGGTGCGCCATGTTTTTCCAAAAGGAACAAGATCACCAAATACTGTACGTCCTTTAACAGATGGACGAGAGTAGTCTACAGTGATATCACTCAATGCGAATCCTTGTTTGATGGTTTGAGAAGAACTTGGTGCAGGAGTTTTTAAGGTAGATTGAGCCAAAAGAGTAGAAGCCGAGATGGCGATGGCTCCTACCAGTAAATACATTTTATTCATGTGGATTTTTGTTTTAAGTATAGATGACTAGTGGCTTTAAAAGTACTATTTTTTTGCAGAAAGCAACGCTTATGTTACGAGTCTTTTTCCTTTTTTATTAACGACTTTCAATGGTTAAAAAAAAGCTTAAACTGAAACCCATTTGATAAGGTTCATAATGCAACTCCTTTTTCAAAATTTTCTTTTAACATAAACTTAACATGACAAAAGGTCCTAAGCCTCACTACTTCTGGGTATTTTTCCCATTTATATCGTTAAAAATCAATTTTATCATTTTTTAACGGGAACATTTTTCTCATCCTGAATCATCCTCTCGAATTATCTAAACCCTTGTTAAATTTTTACTTCATTTTACAGCTTATGAAAACTCACTCTAAATCATTTCTCATTTTGACAACATTTGTTGTGGCAACATTGTTTAGCCATGCCCTGCGTGCTAATGTATCCGTGCCTGGAACATGGAGCAATATAAGTCCTATTCCATCCATACCTAATACCATCAGTTATAGTGGAACTGATTTTACAAATCCTATCTTGGTCACACTTACTAGTTATCAGGGCTGGTCATCATTTACATTTACTACCAACGGTACCGGTACTGCCGGCACTATTGATTGTAGTACCAATTTGCAAATCGGTTTTGCAACAGACCTTCAGGACAAACAAATGTTAGTAACCTTGACCGACAATGCCGGTAAATCTACTTCGATGGATTTAACAGCTTTGCTGTTGATGCCCAATTATGCGACGGTTACAACCAGCACTCCCACAGAAAATTATTCCATCAATTTCAATCAGGTGACGAAGGCAACCGGCATTGCATTGAACTTGATCAGAAAAATAAATTTTACCATTTACGATCACAAAACAGGATCACAAGCAGGAACTACGTCTCCTACATTTACCAACGGACACGTATTGATCTACTTACAACCAGGAACAGGCGCTGCTACCACCTCAACGATTCTTAATCCTTCTCAAGGTCAGGAATGGGGAATGGAATCAAACGGCTACATGTACAATACCAACGGAAACGGTATAGTGGTTGGAAGTCCTACTGCCAATAACGTAACTAGCCTTTTGTCTTATCCTTATTACAATTTCATTGTCAATGGTAGAACAAATTTCATCGGCAACGACAATGCCATCGGTATCTGGAGTGCCAACGTACCAACCAGTGGTTTCAGACACTATTTAGGAATTACCAATGCTACCTTCCCAGGAAGCTCTCCAGCCGTAGAATACAGCATGATCAATGCCTATGAATACAACAGCGGAACGGGAACAGGAAATCAAAAACATTTGATTTTAAATAATTTCCAATCTGCAGTTGGTGTAGCAGATGGCAACATAGGTATCGGTTATCACACTACCGCTCCATTGGAAAAACTATCTGTGAATGGCAACATCCGTTGCAAAAAACTGATTGTAACGACTAGCAATTTCGCGGATTATGTCTTCGATGAAAATTATAAATTAAGAAGTCTGGAAGAAGTAAAACAATTTGTTGAAAAAGAAAATCACTTACCTGGTATACCGAGCGAAAAAGAAGTGGTGACCAAGGGAATGGATGTCAACGAACTGTTGTTGTTGCACATGGAAAAAATAGAAGAACTGACATTATACATCATCCAGCAACAAGCACAGATTGAAAAATTAACAAACAAAGTAGAACAGCTTACGAAATAAGTAACTGTTACACCCTGATGTTGAATTAAAACTAAATCTGTGATGAAAAAAATTATTATAACTCTAGCGAGTCTGTTTGTCCTGAGTCATTGGGCAAATGGACAGTGCATCCAATGCGATGCGAATAAAGCTCCATTGATGACTACAGATCCCGCTATACTTGTGCCGGAAATCAATGCCAATACGATAGATCCTTGTTTGTATCCTACAATGGATGCAGTGAATACTTTCGATTGGCAAAACACAGCCTTTCTTATCAATAAAAACAATTCAGAGTATACGTTGTATTCTCCGTTTTCTGATTTGAATAATTCAATCTATGCCGATTTTCTGTTCGGTCCCAATCCGGACAATAATACGGTGATGGAAGTTTTCAATAAGCCAGAAGACGGATGGGAATTGGTGAAGAGAGATATGGGATATTTCTGGGATGTTAATGGTAATATTAGTCCGACAAAAAAAATATCAGCCGGTAATCAATCGGTTGCCTATATATTATTGTATAACAAATACAGTTCTGTATTGCGCGTGATTGCGACATTGACTGGTACAGTAAGCGTGGCTTCCATTGGAGAGCAGGTGCAAATTCAACTCTCTTTTATCAATGGCAACCAAACCGTAAACTGGAAGCCAACCGGTTTGTTCAATTATTACAATCAGACAATAGGAACAGACGGAAAGTTGCATAATGTTGTACAAACCTTAGACATGCCTTCCTCATTGAGTAATATTATTTCTACTGCTTACTGGGAAGGAAACGGACATTGGTTTTTCTCTGATTTCCAAATGGCTTATGATCCTTGTGCTTGCCGCAACCCATCTGCCTTGCGTGTAGACTTCGTTGCTTCTTCAGCAGCTACGATTTCTCTGTCAGGTGGCTTTTATGGCATAGAAACACCGATTACCAATCTTCCCGATGACAACCCTATTACCTGGTTATCTTCATTTGGTAGTAACACGGACGGATCAGGTAGTGTGCATCCACAAGCGGGAATGCAAACACTTGCTTTTGGGCAAAATGCTTATGACAATTATGAAGCAGAGCTAGAAGCACAGGAAGCCGATGAGAAAAAAGCAGAGCGCAAAGCAAAATTTTTGGAAAAATTTAAATCTGTATTAGAATTTTTAGCAACAGTTGCAGAAGTAACCTCGGAAGTAATAGCAGCAGCAGCAAAAGTAGAGGTACCTCCTCCATTCCCCATCAACACTGTTGCCGCCAAACATCAAACTGAAAGAACAGAGGATGCAAACGAACATACATGGGGTGCCATAGCAGGTGTTATAGATGGTCTTGGTATTCTAACAGATTTCGTTTCCGTGAACAATGCTACGCCAACTGGTTCAACCATGCCTTTCATCATACAAGGAGAAATGGTATTGAGTGGTACTGCAACATTCAGTAATCCTGTACCCGCAGCGAGTTTTTCTTTTGCAAATCCTGGATCATCGTCTACTGGAATTACTTATCCGGAATTTAGTAACTCATGCTATACACCAGATCCGATTAATCAACCCTGTTCTACTAGTCCGGGGGCAACTCATCCGTTTACTGCCAACTTACCTGGATTAGTGAACTATAATGAGCCGATGGGACACATGGCGGTTTTGAATAAACCAACGATCACCTACAACACCATGAACTATCCTATATCCGGATGTCCTCCAGGAACACCTCCAACACAATGCAACAATAATGGTATAACGATGAAACTATTCTCATTTCATTTGGATGGAGCAAGCATGAATTATGTTTTCAATCCTGCAGTGCCAGTGGATGAAGATAAAACACCAATACATGCTGCAATTGTAGTGAATTTAAAATTCCCTACTGCTGCTGCGGCAGATGCGATGTTTAATAATTATCATTATTCATTGGGAGCTTATTTTACCGACTTTCAAAAAATAACAGATGATACGTATCAAATTTTATCCACTCCTACTAACATTAGTTCTATTGGTTCTGTTGTACCTTGGTTTGGTTGCGATGCCGCGTCAGGCGTACAAGTAGAATCTGTATACCTGAGACTCATCGGAATGATTACATTCAAACCAGATCCTAAATATCCCACGGCTTCCGTACGTAACAAAGTATTCGTTGTTACTTATCCTGTCACAAGCACGCTGGATCCAAATTTGAAATCAATGCAATTCGATCCGGATATCGCAGCAGGTTATGGAGCCTATAACGGAGGGGCTCCTCTTCATAATTCCTGGAGCATATCTGAAGATCAGTACTTACAAAATAACCCGACACATGCTGTACAAAATTTTGCAGCCATGACATCGATGAGCATTTATTTTGGTACGCAGGATTTCATCGACAACGATGGATCATTTTATTCTACACCTAATACTTGGAACTTTTATTCTGATGGAACAAACTATAGCCCTAATGGAGGTGTTACGGTCTATCCAAATCCAGAAACAGGCGTTACTGTGATGGCACCAAACACCACGATCTACAGTGGTTACGAGCCTAACACGTTATCGTTTGTTCAAGCAGTGAAATCCAATTCAAGTGGGCAGGTAGGAACATTTTGTACGGCCACTACCGCAGGATATGCTGCGAATACTTATGTAACAGGTGTATCGGGAGCATCCTTTAAAGAAGAAGCACCGATATCAACTAATAGCTCAACGGCATCTGAATCTTTGCTGACTGTATTCCCGAACCCTACGATTGACAAGGTAAGTATCAAATACCAAAACTTGCAGACCGGTGAAACGTCAGTCAATATCAAAGATGCATTGGGTGAAGTAGTAAAAGAAGTGACGAAAGAAAGCAATCTTAGCCCCGGCTTGTATGAAGCCGAAGTTGACCTGTCTTCTTTACCTGCGGGTATTTATTCGTGTTCATTTGTGAATGGAAGTTATACCGAAACACAACGCTTAGTTTTGATCAAATAAAACCAATGTCATAAAAAAGATCTGCCTACAATAGGCAGATCTTTTTTATGCATACAAATGACGTATTCAAAAAATCATTTAAGCTTCCCCAACTCTTCTTTCAATTGCGCTTCCCATGCCGTTGCTATTTCGTTAATTTCCTTTAGTGCTTTGGCTATGGCCTCTCGCTCTCCTGCTTTAGATACGCCTTCCAACGCTACGAGTTTTTCCTTATAAATTGTTGAATCAAATATATCTGCTGACGATTTCAACATGTGAGCGGTTTCTTTCATTTCTAAAAAGTTTCCCTTTTCAAAGGCAGCGTTCAGTGAACCAATAGAAACAGCATTCAGTTCCAAAACATCCTGAATAAATTCTTTTACTTGTTCCAGGTCGTTCTTAGCAGAACTCATTAGAAATTCTAAGTCAACGTATTTCGTCCCCATTATAAAATTATTTAGTGATTTATGTTTTCTTAAAAATGACTTTATAATCGGCAATGGCTTGAAATAAAATTTGTTTGGCCGTTTCCGCGTTTTGAAAATCTTCAACGATCACTGTTTTGTTTTCCAATTTCTTATAGTCTTCAAAAAAGTTTTTGATTTCAGAAATAAAATGTTCTGGCAATTCTGAAATATCGTTGATGTGGTTCACACTTTTATCGTGTGCTGCTACTGCAATAATTTTGTCATCAGCTTCTCCTCCATCCAACATGCGCATTACACCTATGACTTTAGCAGGTACAATGCACAAAGGCACAATATCTATTTGAGAAATGATCAGAATATCCAAGGGGTCATTATCGTCGCAATAGGTCTGTGGAATAAACCCATAATTGGCGGGATAATACATGGAAGAGTACAAGACGCGGTCAAGAATGAGTAATCCACTTTCTTTATCCAGCTCATATTTTGCACGTGTACCTTTGGGAATCTCAATGATTCCGTTTACAATATGGGGAACATTTTCTCCAATGGATACGCTGTGCCAGGGATTTGCGCTCATAGTTAGTGTATAGTGTAGACGAATAGATTAGAAGTTCAATATAGGCATCTTGACAGCAAATAGTCGTACTCTTGCAAAAATATAATCTCTGCTACAGGAAGCAAGTATTTTACCCATAATCTATTTCTTCTTATCCAGAGTAAGTTATTCTTTTATCCGCCAGATTACTGAGCTATAGCCATTCCTCAGGACATAAAAAAAGCGGTATTCAAAAAATACCGCTTTGACTTTAAGGAACGATAGGCGAACTCAGAATATCTCGCTTATCAATTTCATATACAGTGAGCAAATCGCCCTTGGCATTGAAACGGGAAATATAAAGACGGCGACCTTTGATGACTTCCACTTCGTATATTTTCTGATGCTCGTAATCACCTTTATTCCAACGCGTCATCAGGTAAGCTATTTTATATCCTTTGTCGAGATACATGGTCTTAATGCTCTCGCTCACTGCAGCAGGTAAATCTTTGCGTTCTATTTCTTGTCGGAAGTATACAAAGTCACCGTCTTTCTTAAACACGATAGAGACACATTTATCTTTGTATACAAAATCCGCCTGGTAACGCTGACCTTCTTTTTGCCAATCTACATGTGTCGCTTGGGGATAAAGGGAATCCAGTTTAGACTGAATGGCTTTCGGGATGTCTAGATCAGATACATGCGCCTGCACCATGAACGGTAACACAGCGAATAGGATTAATAAGTAGCGATGTATATTTTTCATGAGGATATAGTTTTAGTGTGTAAACAGCCGATTCAATGAACCAACAAACACTTTGCCAAAATACATAAAATTGTTTGAGGGGCAAGTCTTTTAATCCGCTAATGCAAATACAATATTTACGTTTAGCTTTATCCCTCTTATAGAACCTGAACTTTAGCCTACAAATTAAGGTTACAAAGAAAAAGGCTTTCTCCAACTCATTTCTGCTGATCAACAAATGAAAACAATAACATTCTTCCTCTTTTCTCTACTTCTTATGAGTACAACAAATTTTAGCAGTCATGCACAAACCAAAGAACCTTCGCTTTTTTACATCTACAGAGCACCCAAAATAAAAACCGATCGTCCTCCACTTATCCTTTTATTGCACGGTGTCGGGAGCAATGAAAAAGATTTATTTGCACTCGCTGATCAACTACCAGATCGTTTTCTTGTCGTCTCCGCACGTGGGCCATATGCTGTGAGCCATGACGGTTATGGTTGGTACGAACTTCATTTTGAAAATGGGAAGCCGATTTATAAGAAAGAACAAGCGGAAAAAAGTCGTTTGCTTTTGCTGCGCTTCATCGAACAACTAAAAGAAAAGCATACGTTCGATGCACAACAAGTTTACCTTTGTGGTTTCAGTCAAGGTGGCATTATGTCTTATAGTGTTGGTCTGACGAATCCTGAAAAAATAAAAGGACTTGCTGTCATGAGCGGGCGACTATTGGAAGAAATAAAAACGATCACTGCTCCAGTTGAACAATTAAAAGCGCTCGGTATTTTTATTTCTCACGGCACGCAAGACCGGGTGCTACCGATTCAAAATGCACGCGATGCAAAAGCTTATTTAAATCAGTTAGGACTTACTCCTCTATACAAAGAATATCCTGTAGGACATACCATCAACAATGAGATGTTCGCCGATTTATTAAGATGGTTGAAATAATAAGAATGGCTCTACGCGAAGATTTGGTTGTTATTAAACCTATGGATTTGCGTTAGGGATTGAGCTTGTCTGATCCCGATATTTAGCGAGAGAGTGGCGAAAGCCCGCCCGCAGAGAACGCCCTTATTAAAGAGATCTTGCTTATTTCAACCATTATTAATATTCATAAACTTCTCAAGCTAAACAACCAAAGCATCAGAGTAGAGCCATAAGAATCAATATTCGTCTATACATTAAATGAATAATATGAAAAACATAGAAAACAAAGTTGTTGTCATCACCGGTGCAAGTAGCGGTATGGGAGCCGCTACCGCACGCAAACTCGTTGCGCTCGGTGCCAAAGTAGTATTGGCGGCACGCAGAGAAGATCAATTGAAAACGATGGTGGCAGAATTAGGTCATCATTCGATGTATGTAATAACCGATGTGAGCAAACGTACAGATGTCGAAAACCTCATTCAGCAAGCCATCGCAACGTTTGGACAAGTCGATGTACTTTGGAACAATGCGGGTATCATGCCCCTTTCTTTTTTTGAAGAAGGGAAAGTAGATGAATGGGAACGCATGATTGACATCAACATCAAAGGCGTGTTATACGGCATCCATGCGGTGTTACCTCACATGTTGGCTAGAGGTAAAGGTCATATCCTTTCTACCTCTTCTGTAGCGGGTTTGAAGACATTACCAAGTGCAGGAGTATACGGCGGGACTAAGTTTGCCGTACGCGCCATCATGGAAACACTACATCAGGAAGTGTGTGAAAAAATAAGAGTAACCACCGTATATCCAGGAGCTGTCGCCACAGAACTGGGTCATGACATCACAAGTCCCAAAGTACGTGCTATTTATGGACAACTGGAAAACATGCCGAAGATGGAAGCGGAAGACATTGCCGACGCTGTCATTTACGCCATCAGCCAACCAGATCATGTCGTAGTAAACGACGTCGTGATGCGCCCATTGGGACAAGCACGTTAGGCAACAAGAATTGGAGCAAGAGTAAAAAACTCTTGCTCTTTATATTTTTCCGATGAGTTGATTTTCTTCTTCTGTTAATCTCTCTTTACTTTTTTCATCGAGTGTGTCTTTTCTTAGAAAAGTATAAAACACAGCAGCAATGATCAAAGCAACGATGCCTTGACCAAGCAATGTATTGGGCGCTCCTATTTTTTGCGACACTGCACCAATAAGTAAACTGCCCAATGGTAACATTCCAAAAACAGCCATCGCTACGTAGCTGATGACACGGCCTCGCATGTGAGCATCCGTATCTACCTGTATAATCGTAATACAAATTGTAGTTTGCGACATGGCTCCAAAACCAAACAACATGGCAAACACCATCGCCAATGGGAAGTAGGTCGTGTGAGAAAAGAGCATTAAACACACCCCAAGAATAACCGTATTCACCAATAATATCATTTTGAGATTAGCGCCTGGCTTTAAGGAAGCAAGAAAAAATGTACATAGGACAGCACCTAAACCGATGAAACTATTGATGTAGCCAAAGGTGGCTGCATCTCCGTCAAAAATCACTTTAGCGAATACAGGTATCAACGTGTCGTAAGAAGAAACAAAGAGACTAACCAAAGAAAGCATCAGCATGATCATACCGATTGCCGGAGTATTTTTCAGGTAGACGATACCTTCTGTAAGTTCTGCTTTGATTTTATTTTTTACAATGGAAGGAGTGTAGGGTGGCAACTTCATGAACAAAAGAGAAAGAAGCACCGCCACAAAACTCACCGCATTTAAAAGAAAACATATCCCCGCACCAAAGTTTACCAGCACTATACCAGACAACGCAGGTCCCAGTAGCCTGGCCAGATTAACGATAGTAGAATTAAGCGCCAAGGCGTTGGGCAGATCTGCTTTATCATTGACCATTTCATGTACCATCGGCTGACGGGCCGGTACATCGAACGCATTGATCACACCCAATAGAACACTTAATGAAAGTATTTCCCAAATGACGTAATGATTCGTAAGAATTAAAACGGACAGCAAAACGGCCTGTATCATGGAAGCCGTTTGCGTAATCAATAATATTTTATAACGATTGTACCGATCGGAAACTACACCTCCTACCAGAGAAAAAAGAAACGAAGGAAACTGCGCGGCAAATATCGTAAGCCCCAACATGAATGTCGAATGCGTCAACGTATACACTACCCAACTCACGGCTGTACGTTGCATCCAGGTGCCAATTTGAGAAACTGATTGTCCCGCAAAAAACAATGCGTAATTACGGTTTCGAAACGCTCGGAAGATATGGTTCTTCATCAACTGAAACAGATACTATTTAGCAATGTATTGAATCCGATTTTCATAAAAGAAAACAGGTTCATCCGATTATCCAACGATACGATAAGGGATGAACCTGTTCCCATTTATTATGGATGTATATTATAAATGGAAATGAAATCTTATTTCGCCTCCCCTTTCTTTTTAATTGCACTTATTGTTGCACCAGTTGACATGAGAAAAGGAACCTGAATCCATCCATCATATTTTTTCACCAACTCTCCTCTTTTTGTATCGTCGTTCGCAGCGGTTTCCATGTCGTAAAAATATTGTCTGAAATCATTTAGTATTTCAATACCACCTATCGGTCCATGACCAGGCACGATTTGTTGAATATCAAATTGTTTTTGCAGCATATTGAAATCCTCCAGGTAACCATCCGGATCAGCGGCATGGCTTACCAATGCAGGTGCTTGTTGATTTAAGATCACATCGCCAGTAAACAACATTTTACGTTTGTGCAAATAAACGACAACATCACTCACGGTGTGCGCATTTCTGTTGATGTTAAAAATAGTGGCGGTATCATCCCCCATTTTGATGTCCAATTGATCTTTTACCCATTGCGTAGGCAACGTCTCTTCGCCCCCTTCTTTTATCCATTCTTCTTTTGTATAATTTCCACCACCAATGATGTGTTGTCCTTTATAGAATACATTTCCTTTGATGTGATCGGAATGGTAATGTGTATTGACGACAACAATAGGTTTGTTACCTGCCAGCTCGTGCACCATTTTAGACAGTTCTTCTGCCGCGTCTCCCATCTTGGTATCGATGACCAGCACCAGACTATCGGAAACCAATATACCGCTGTTACCGCCACCACCTTCTACAATCGTAAGGTCTTTATCGTATTTGATCACATGTGTTTGTTCCATGTGTTTCAAGACCGGACGTACATAAATAAAAAACAAAGCAAAGCCTGCAACAAGTAGCACCGCAAGTACGATGCCTGTCCATTTGAGTATTTTTTTTAGTATTTTCATGTGGTTCGTTGTGGGTGATTAGTAATAAATGTTCCTTCTATAATTTATTGTTTGGTAATTTTTCGATGATATCTGCTGTTGTTCCCTGCTCGCCTAAACGAGGAAAAACAAGTGACAGGCTATTTTGATGAGCTTCGGGGTTTCTGTCTGTCATGGCATCTACAGCAAAACTGATGTTGTAACCCAACTCACTTGCCGCACGTGCTGTACCTTCTACACCCGCACTGGTGGATACACCGCCCAGTACAATGTTTGTGATGTTTCGTTTTTGCAATTCATCGTGCAGGGCCGTTTCGTAAAAAGCATTCCATGTTCTTTTGGTAACAAAAATATCAGAAGGCAGCGCTTTCATATCTTCAATGATATCTGCAAAATCAGACACCGATGTCACAGCGCCTGCTACGCTTGGCATATCTTTGCGTGACTTAAGCCAAAATGCATCACCTGGAACGACGTTGACAAATACGACGGGAAGATTGGCTTTGCGAAAAGCATCTACTAAAAGAACAGAATGGTGCGTTACTTCTTTTACACCAGAAATCCCTAAAATTCCTTTTTGAAGATCAATAAGTACCAATGCTGTGTTGGAATCAAGAGCAGTTATCATGTATTTGTTTATTTAATTTCTATCAACTTATTCAATACCGGCAAAACCTTGGCCAATAATTCTTTCTCTTTATCAGTAAGTGTTCTTTCAATCTCATTCTTCAGCCATTCATCCTTTTCGTATAGATTTTTCTCTACCAATTTTTTCCCGACAGCAGTGAGAGAAATACCCACCTTACGTTTGTCTTCTTTAGACGGTGTCCTTTTGATGACACGCTGTGCTTCCATTTTAGATAAGATCTGTGACATCGATTGCGTAGTGATACGCGTCAGTGCGGCAAGTTCTGTAGGCAACAAAGTGGGATTGCGAAACAAATGCCCTATGGTTTCCAACTCCGTCATAGAGTATGCTCCTGCCGCAGAGGTCTGTTTGCGTAGCCCTTTGTGCAAAGCAGCAATCACAGATCTTAAAGAAGACGACAATTCAGCGGAATCCATATATGTAGAATAACTTGTTAGTTTACCTAACAAAATTAACACATATTAAATCCCGTGCAAGAAAAAGGTGGAAATAATTGAGGAGAAGGTATATTTTTAAAATTGGGGAATTTAAAAAATATTCTTATACATTATTTTTTAAGGGAAAGAGATTTTACCACCTCAACCCACATCTTCGGTTGAATTTGCTTAGACAGTTCATAACTTCTCTGTCCCATGATTTTGAGCTCTTCTCTATTTTTAAGATGCATGTTCACTAAAATAGTTTCTAACGCGCGCTCATCATTGGCTTCGAATAAATAACCATTATCTCCTTGTTTAACAAAAGCAGTAGAAGCCCCACATCTATTGGTTGTAACAATGGGTAATCCCGCAGAGGCCGCTTCGTGTATCACCACCCCCCAAGCTTCTTCAATACTTGGCAAACAGAAATATTTTATAGTATTCAACAATAAAACAATTTCATGTTGCGGAAGAAAGGAATGGTATATTACTCCTTCATAATTCAAATCCAACTTGTCTTTAAGAGAACCGTCACCAACGATGACGAGTTTTTCCGAAATGGTACGATTGGTATAAAGCTTTTTATGTACGTTGATCAGTGTCTCGATTCCTTTAATTTTTTCTAACCTTCCCAGAAATAGAATATCTTTGGGATCGTAGTTTCCAGCATTTTTATTCACGTGAAATTTTTCAAACAATGCCGTATCTGCAACGTATAGTGGGGAATAAATTTCCTCGTTTCTAAATTTTAATTTCTTTGCATATTCAAATTGAAATAAACCGGGGACCAACATGTAGTCAAAATACCTCCGGTATAAAAAATAACTCAACGCAATGGCAACCTTCTGTTTCAAACTTCCGGTATATTGATTGTCCGACATGCCGACAACTTTGGTCAATCTCTTTTTTGCCAACAAAGCAATCTTAAGGTAATCGGCTTCCATTCTTCCTGAAACCAGCAACAGCACTGGATTTAGTTCATCATACAAAGACCTTAATTTATCCTCATTGAAATCACTCTTTCTATAATAGGTAATGTTCGCATGAGCCGGCTGTTGGTACTTAGTAAGCTTCTTCTCCTTTGCGTAGCAAACAACATGTAAGAAGTAATCTTCATTATTGTCTACCAAAGAATGAAACGTAGCCACATTGTAGGGCATGACTTCAGCATACAGAATTAAGATGTTTTTTTTCTTCATGTTAAACTATCAAGCGAATTTGATTTCAATCCGTCCAGCTAAATGATTGAAATTGTACCAAGTCAATCTAACTATTTTATATGGCTCCAATGAATACTTAACTGAAAAATTTATGCAGAATGAAGAGTTAATGTTTTAATCTTTGAAAAAAGAATGCAGGATATTTTTTTCGGTAATACTAACTGAGCTTTTTAATCATAGCGAATAACATCATAGATAGTTCTTCCGCTTTTTTGTAAAAATCATTGTAATCATCAGATCTAATATTTCCCCTGTCTTTTAATATATCGAAAATAGCTGCGCATTCGAATGCTGATCCTCGGGCGATTACGTAGAAATTTTTTCGGGCGGGGTTGGTGCTTCTTCCTGTACCTTCGGCAATATTCAAAGGAATACTTAGAGAAGCTCTCTTCAGTTGATTGGTAATTACTTTATCAATAGATGAATTGGCATAAACATATGACAGAACATCTTGATCAAATAATTTTGCTTTTTGATAAACAGTTAGTTTCTCAAATTCGAACATAAAAATAGAGTCGAAATATTATAAAAAATAAGTATGGAGTATGGAGCGCGAGTAGAGAGTATTCTCCATACTAGCGTTCCATACTCCATACTGTCTTGTACCTAGAGTCGGAATCGAACCGACACACCTTTCGGTACACGATTTTGAGTCGTGCGCGTCTACCAGTTCCGCCATCCAGGCATTCCGTTTGAACACCACCTTAATTGGGATTAAGGGAGGGCAAATCTAAGGAATGGCATTGAATTAAGCAAATGTAAATTTACTGTAAATTTTACCGGCTTATAAGTCTCTCTGAATAAGTGATTAAGTCTTCCAAAATGCCCTTCACACGTCTGTCTTCCCTTCGATTTTCCTTACCTTAGCCTTTCTTTCAATACTGAATATCGAATCTCCACGTTCTACAACCCATAGATGAGCAAAGCATGAACAGATGGATAATCATAACTTGTTGGATTTTTTGGCAGACGTTTTCTGTCTCAACTGTCAATGCTCAATCACATCCAGCCGACACTTCTCATTATTACGATTTGCGAAATAAGATCAAAGAGCTGGACGATGAAATCAAATCGGACACCAATGCCATTTATCCATACATTGAACGCTCTTACTACAAACAACAAGTCAACGATCACACCGGAGCGATCTGGGATCTGAACAAAGCGCTAAAACTGAATCCAAAGGATTACAGAGTCTACACCAACCGTGCTTTTTCAGAAGCTCATCTTTTACAATACGAGGCAGCTATTGCAGATTACACGAAGGCTCTTTCTATCAATGAGTTTTTTACAGAAGCTTATTATGGAAGAGCCAATACCTATTTCAAATTGAAACAGTACAAGGAAGCCATTGCTGATTACACCACTTGTCTGAAATGGTCGCAGGAAAAAACATCCCTCTATTTAGCACGCGCCAATGCAGAGATGGAATTAAAAACATACGAAGCGGCATTGGCCGATTATACATTGGTTATCGAATTGGATCCCCGGAATGTCAAGGCCTACAGCAAAAGAGCACAAGTAAAGTATATGCAAAAAGAGTACAACGGTGCACTGCAAGACATTGATATCGCCATAGCACTGGATCATCGCTATGCGCCGGCTTTTTACCAAAGGGGACTATTAAAAATGGAACTGAACGACTACGAAACCGCACTGTCCGATTTTGACAAATCCATCGCACTCGATCCCAATCAAGCAGAAGTATACAACAACCGGGCTTTGTCTAATCAGAAACTGGGTAATCATAAAGAAGCTGCAGAAGATTTAAAAAAGGCAGCCGCGCTGAAGAAATAATAAAAACTTTCCACTTTCTAATAATCAGCAAAGCTTGGTGCGGCTGGCGTCCACGAAAAGAGCGAATTGAAGGAGATATTCTAATCAATTACTACATGCTTTACAAGGATCCATAATATCTTCTTCAATTAGTTTTGGTGGCTCCCTTTTCTTTTGTTTCTCATGGGTGAGCAAAAGATAGATAAATAAGTTCGTATGAAAAACAACCTCTTTATCTATCTACTGTTTAACACTTAACTAATAACTACATCACAATCTCTTTTGGCAAGCTCATCTCCTTTGCCTATATTGATCTCCAACACATACTCGTTCCCTTTTCGATCAGAACGCGTTACGCTTCAATAATTTGTAAACTCTAAAAGTAAACCAATGGCAGGCAAACAAGACCTCGACTTCACCTACACTACCATCGACAAAATTTTCCGTTTGAGTATCGGAGAAAAAGCAGATTACAGCGGAGCCAAATACGACGGCGATTTTTCCATGACACTGGAAGCCGCGCAGAAAGCCAAACATAAATTCATCGCAGACAGCCTTAACATAAAAAAAGACAGTAAAGTATTAGACATGGCTTGCGGTTGGGGACCTTTCTCCAATTACATCATCGAAGACCGGGGAGCAAAAAGCATTGGCCTCACATTATCAGAAGGACAAGCAGCAGCTTGCCAAAAAAATGGATTGAATGTCATTGTGAAAGATTGCCGTTATGTAAAACCAGAAGACTTCGGAACCTTTGATGCCATCGTATGTATAGGAGGTTTGGAACATTTTTGTTCTTTCGAAGAATTTCAAGCGGGCAAACAAGAAGAAGTATACCGCAATTTTTTCAAAACATTATACGATCTGCTCCCTGTTGGCGGAAGATTTTATATGCAAACGATGGTATTCAGCAAAAACATGCTGGATGAAAAAGAGTTCGACATCAATGCGGAAGAAGGTTCTGCACCGAATGTATTAGCCTTGATGGTAAAAGAATTTCCCGGCTCATGGCTTCCCTACGGCCCGGAGATGGTCATTAGAAATGCCGAACCACTTTTCAAACTGATCTCTCAAAGCAGCGGAAGATTAGATTACATAGAGACCATCGGTCAATGGAGAAAAAAATTCAGACAGTTTAGCCTGCAAAAATATTTGCTTTACCTTTCACTGATTCCAAAATACTTTACCAACAAAGAATTCCGTGAACTGGTAGCCATCTTCAGAGTAAGTCCCAACAGAGTCTGCTTTGAAAAGGAAATCATGGACCATTACCGTTTGGTGTTTGAAAAAGTATAAAACAGAGAGATGAGAAATCAGAGATCGGATAATGAATATTATTTTCTGATCTCTGATTTTGGATCTCTGCTCTCTCTTATATAAAGTCTATATACACCGGACTATCATACCCCATGCCCAGCAACTGCGCGGCATTGCCATGACGGATAGCAATTTCAAGGTGTCCGCTGCTATTGAAAATCGGTAGGATCTCTCCATCTTCCAGGTGATTGTAAGAATCAAAAACAGCCGGTGAACTGTAGCGCGAAATGCGAATGAGGAATTGTCTTCCTTCTCGCAGTTTTGTAAAATCTTCTTCGCGTACATTAGAAATCAAATTGCCATAATTGTCTACATGAATGACATGTCCTGCGATTTGATCTTTTCCTAAACGTACTTGTCGGTTCAACATGCGGTGCAATTCCGCCACCTGTCTTCCTACATTGTAGATAGGCGTACCACTAGCAAGGGCTACAGCCGTTTTGGCCATCACTCCTTTTTCTGGAAATACCTTCGAGTAATTGGCATCTTTCAAGATCTCCACAATGGCTGTAGGATTTTTTTCACTCAACAAAGAAAAGAATCCATTGTCAACGCCTACGAAAAAATGCTCTTCCAGTTTAACCGCTACCAAGCGCTCATCACCGGTTATCGGTACATTCACACAAACCAGATGAACTGTTCCCTGCGGAAACTCTCTGAATACAGTTTTTAAGACATACGCAGCATGAGGAATATTGAAATGTTCGATCTCGTGACTAATGTCAACTACCGGAATAGTATGGTTGATAGACAATATGCGGGCTTTTACAGCGGCCACATACGGGTCTTTAAAACCAAAATCCGACATGAAGGTGATTAGCCCCATAAAAAATAAAGTTTTATTTATGCTTTGGTATGTTATATTGAAGTAAAATTAAGAAATTTATAATCTAATGCAGGTTTCGGTCTAAAAAAAGCTTGTTGCGTGAGGGATAGCAACGGAAAGCCCACAGCGAGGCAATAAGCTGGTTAGTGAACTCAAGAACAATCCGAGCGAGGACTTGAAGTGGATAGCCCGACCCGAAGGGACACGCCCAAAAACTTTCATCCGCCTCTTGATCACCGCGCAATAAAATATTACTGTAAGTACCATCAACATAAATTTGATTATCTTAATGTTGATGATTTTACATCGCTCAATAAATTTAATCTAACAATCAAATCTAGAAAACTTGATAGAAAAAGTATTTACACTGGATGCCATTTCTCCGCTTGATTTCTTGGGTGTAGAAAACAACAACCTCAAAGTCCTTGCGGAAATATTTCCCAATGCAAAACTAGTAGCCCGCGGAAACCAGGTCAAAGTCATAGCCACCACCATTGAAATCGAACGATTCACAGAGCTCTTCGATACCTTGTTGGAGCACTATGCTCGCTACGGTGCGCTCACTGCCGATTACATCAAGTACTACACAAAAGAACAGAAACTAGGTCCAGACGATCCGTCAGGTACAGACGTCATCCTCTTTGGCCACAAAGGCAACGTCATCAAAGCCAAGTCTGTCAACCAGGCCAAGCTGGTGCAAACCATACAGGAACATGACCTGGCATTTGTTGTTGGACCGGCTGGAACAGGAAAAACATACATTTCTGTTGCACTAGCGGTAAGGGCACTTAAACACAAAGAGGTAAAAAAGATCATCATCACCAGACCCGCTGTGGAGGCCGGAGAAAACCTGGGGTTCCTACCGGGCGATCTAAAGGAAAAGATAGATCCCTACCTGCGTCCCATCTACGACGCACTAGACGATATGCTGCCTCCTGAGAAACAAAAATACTATTACGAAAATCGCATCATAGAAATTGCTCCTCTTGCCTACATGCGGGGAAGAACATTGCATAATGCTTTTATTTTGCTGGATGAGGCGCAAAATACCACTCCCATGCAAATGAAAATGTTTTTGACTCGTATGGGTGCCAACAGTAAAATGATTGTCACCGGCGACCGCTCTCAAATCGACTTACCAAAGAGCCAGCGTTCGGGATTAATAGATGCCTTTGAAACCTTAAAAAAAATAAAGGAGATCGGCTTTATCGAATTGGATAAAACCGACGTTATGAGACATAAGTTGGTAGGCAAAATTATCGGTGCCTATGAAAAAAAAGCAGCTGAAACCAATGAAAAATAAACCGCTCTATTTTTTACTCCTTTTTTGTCTGGCCTTTACTCATGGCATTGTAGCGCAAACTTTACCGGAGAAGTGCGCCACCATGCAGGTGCAGGAATTTTACGATCTTCAGCACCCTGCCAGAAAAGTACAGCGTGCACTATTTGAACAAAAAATACAACAGCATATTCTTGCACAAAAGTCAAGACAAAACCGCACCACTTCGGGTACCATATACACCATACCCGTTGTCGTACATGTGATACACAATGTTTCCAGCGGAGCCATTACAGGCACTAACATTTCAGATCAACAAATCACCAGTCAGATTGCTGTATTGAATGAAGATTACAGACGACTGAATGCAGATGCGTCCAATACACCTTCCATGTATCAGCCGGTAGCGGCAGATGTGGAATTTCAATTTTGCCTGGCCGTTAGAAATCCTGCCGGAGACCCTACAACTGGGATCAACAGGATTTATAATCCGCAAGCAAAATACGAAGCCATCACTGATGATGTACTCATCAAAAGTCAGTCGTACTGGCCAAGCGATCAATACCTCAATATCTGGGTATGTGATTTGGATAACGGTGTATTAGGCTACGCGCATTTCCCTAGTGATGCCAGTGACAACGAAGGAAATGCAGAGACCGACGGAGTCGTTATTGACTATGCTGCCTTTGGAAGAAATTACAGTTCCAGCAGCAAATACAACCTGGGCCGCACAGCGACACATGAGATCGGACATTGGTTTAATCTCATTCACATTTGGGGAGATGAATCTGATTGTTCGGGAGATGATTTTTGTGCGGACATTCCTCCTTGCTCGGATCTTTATTATGCGGCCAAACCTTCCTGTGTAGCACCTTTCCAATGCAGCAATTGGCGCATGATCCAGAACTACATGGATTATTCTGATGATGCCTGTATGAACATGTTTACAGCAGATCAACGAGACCGCATGCATGCTGCCATGAATACTGCTCCACGAAGAATCTCTATACAAACTTCACTGGGCTGTTGCACGAATTGTTATGTACCTCATGCCAATTTCATTGCTTCAAAAACCACCAACGTATATGCAGGCGAAACCATCACATTCACTGACCAATCTACCGGAAACATTGACACGTATCAATGGGATTTCGGCAGTGGCGCCGTTCCTGCTACGGCAACGGGTGCAGGACCTCAACAGGTGATGTACTCTACACCAGGATTAAAAGATGTAACACTGATTGCGATCAGCGCTTATGGGAAAGATACGATCACGAAGGTCAGTTACATTAATGTGATTCTACCCACTGCAGATTTTGTAGCTTCTAAAACGAGCAACGTACAACTGAATGAAAAAATCACGTTTACAGATTTGTCTTCCGGACCGATTGATACCTACAACTGGGACTTCGGAACAGACGCTGTCCCCGCTACTGCAACAGGCATAGGACCGCATCAGGTCAAATATACCAGTGCAGGATTGAAGACGGTCACTTTGAATACAACAAGTCCCTACAGTGCCGATACAAATACGAAAACAAATTACATCTCCGTTGTATTGACACCTCCTACCGCTGATTTCTTTGCTTCCAAAACGCGTGGCGTAGTGCTAAATGAAAACATCGTCTTCACTGATTCTTCCATTGGAGACATTGACACCTACGACTGGGATTTTGGAACCGGTGCTATCCCGCCTACTGCTTCAGGCATTGGTCCACATACGGTAAGTTATTCGAATACTGGCTACAAAGATGTAACGCTTTCTGTTTCGGGGACACAGGGTGCTAACTCTCTTACAAAAACAAACTATATTTTAGTCGTGAATGAAACGACTTCTGAATTGAATGTGTATCCCAATCCTGGCAAAGATTTAGTGACGTTAAATATGTTGTTTACCGATCTCACCAACATTCATTTACTCATCTGTGATCGTATAGGAAGAACGCTTTTAGATGTAGAGCGCTCCGATGTGATCACTTACAATGAAGTCATCAATGTCTCGCAATGGGCCGATGGCTTGTACATCATCAAACTATTGAAAGACAATACCAAACTGGCTACTTATAAATTAGACGTATTCAAATAGTAAGAGCCAGGAGTGAACATTCCTCTACTCTTACGATTTTTATTTTTACTTTTCCAATTAACTATTTTTTATTTTTATGCGATTTTTTTTCTGGACAAAATACCCTTTTGTTCAGGCGGGACTAGGCCTTATTACAGGCAGTGCATGTACTCATGCGTTCACAGACCTACCTGATCTTCTATTGACAAACGTTGTCTTCAACAAACTGCTGTACTTCACCAGTGCATTAGCTTTAGTAATATTGGCTTTGCTCTGTTTTCATTACCGTTCAAAACAACAGACAGCTATCAAAGGCTACTTCGCTTTTTTACTTTTTATTATGCTCGGGAGCATACGTTTCCTAACCTACGATGAGCGATACAATGAACAACATTTATCAAACCTTACGATCGAAGAGGCAACGGCAATCGTAGGAGAAGTAGTAGACGAACCGGAAATTAAAAACAATAAAGTCTATGTAGTAATAAAGTCTGAAAAAATACAACTCAACAATCACTGGCAAACGTGCTGTGGAAAAGTGAAGGTAACATTTCAAAATCCCTCTGCATGTTCTCTTTTCTTTCATCAAAGACTCATGATTGCGGGGAAGCTTACCAAGACAGACATTCCCGCAACTCCTTACGAATTCAATTATGCGGTTTACCTCGCTTGTCAAAATATCCACTACACTTTATACAGCAAACAATCCCCTGTGATTCTTCCTCAACCTTCACGCTTTGATTTTTCCATTAAACAATATGCTATACAGGTTCGACAATCCTTAGAACATTTTTTAAAAAATCAGTTAAGAGAAAAAAATACCTATGCCTTGACAACCGGTTTACTCATCGGCAAACGCAGCGACCTCAGTTACGAGGACAAGCAGCTGTTTACCAACAGTGGCACCATTCATATCCTTGCGGTATCGGGCATGCACGTGGTATTGATTTATCAATGCATCGCATTTTTAGCCTTATGGTTTGGCATCAGACCTCACAACGTTTTCTTTAATCTTGCGGTACTTTTGCTTATTTGGTTTTACATTTTCATCACCGGACTTCAGGCATCTGCTTCACGCGCAGCCTTGATGATTTCCATTGTCTTGCTGGGGAAAATAGTACAACGAGAAAATCAAACGATCAATAGTCTCTTCGCCACTGCTTTTCTCATGTTGATCTATAATCCTTATTACATCGCCGATGTTGGATTTACACTTTCCTTTCTGGCTGTTGCAGGTATTTTGATTTCTTCTTCTGTTTCTATAGACAAAGGTAACCATGGTATTTGGCGCTATCTACTCAGCGCATCCCTCATCAGCACTGCGGCACAGATAGCGACCTTTCCCTACTCTATCCATCTCTTTCATCAGTTTCCGGTTTATTTTCTATTAGCCAATCTATTGGTTGTTCCTCTTTCCACTTTATTACTTTTGCTCTCTATACTATTGTTGCTTATAGGAAGTATTCCTTATGTCAACGCCATGGTTGTTTTTCTATTGAATACATGTACTGATTTTTTGTTTTATTTTCTTCAATTGGTAAATCAGCTACCCTTGCATACCATTACACGAATTTCTTTAAGCAGTCTGGAAATGATGTTGCTCTATCTCCTATTCATCGTCTATTTATTGATGTTCTACCAAAGAAATATACGCTGGCTATGGGTTGTGGGAATTTATTCTATTTTACTTTCTACCTCGGTCAATTGCCGCATGGTAGAACAATTTCATCATCCGGCCATCTTTATAAGCGGGACAAAGGACAATCGCCAATACCTCTTTTCTTCAGGACACGATGTGCTACTTTTACAACGTCCGGGTATACCGCATAACACCCAGGCAACCGAACTATTTTTAACCGATCACTTTGCGAGAACGGTAAGGACACTATCGCTTCGGAAACCGTCTTTTCTTACTGTTCAACTGGACCGTAAACGCATTGGCATCTGTCGACAGCGACCTGCAAAGCCATTGTTTAGGGATGATTTAAGTAAAAAATGTGAGGTCATGATTCTGGATTATACAATCAAATATTCGTACATTGATCCTACAAACGATTCCTCCTCTTACAAAAACATTTTTCATTTGTACGGGAAAAAATCTTTTTACAAGAACACGAGCGACTTATGAATTGGATACAAACTGAAATAAAAGATCGTCTGGCCTACATCAGTATCAATAGACCGGAAAAAAGAAATGCACTCAATGACAAAGTCGTATTAGAATTGCTACAAGCATTCAAAGCGGCAGAAGAAAACCCAGAAGTAAAAATTATCATTTTGACTGGACAAGGAAATACTTTTTGTGCGGGGGCAGATTTGGAATACCTCAAGCAACTTCAAAATAATTCTTACGAAGACAACCTGAAAGACTCCAAGCAATTGATGGAGTTGTACAAAACCATTTACCAGCTTTCAAAAATAGTCATCGCACAAGTCAATGGACATGCCATTGCCGGTGGATGCGGATTGGTAACGGTCTGTGATTTTTCTTTCAGCGTACCGGATGCGAACTACGGTTATACAGAAACAAGAATAGGTTTTATTCCTGCTATTGTCATGAGTTTTCTGGTCAGGAAAATAGGAGAAGCACGTGCCAAAGAATTGATGTTGACTGGCAATGTGATCCATTCACAGCAAGCGTTGACCTATGGTTTGATCAATCAAATTGTTGACGATGAAAATTCGCTGGGAAAAGTAGTATACGATTTCGCACAGGAACTCTGTGTGCACACTTCTTCACAATCACTGGCCATGACCAAAAAGATGCTGGCAGAAATACAAAACATGTCGCTCTCAGAAAGTCTGGTATATGCCTCTGAAATGAACGCGAAAGCAAGGAGTTCCGAAGATTGTAAAAAGGGGATCGACGCGTTTTTAAATAAAACTACCATCAAGTGGTAATGCATTTATTGTATTACTCCGGTGCGTTATAGTTGTAACGAACAAGATTGCTTTTCTTTCCAAACAATCCTTTCCTAGCGGCCATGACAAAGGAATCGTCAAACCACATCGTATAATCTTTCAGAAGACTCAATCCGTCTTTGTTGTCAAGCTTGATGTTTTTTATTTGAGAACCAGAAATTTCTTCAAACTGTACATAGCTGATTTCGTTGTACAAACCCGATGCATTGGAGGCTCCGGCATACACCATCAGGATCTTGCCATCGTGCGTAACGGTCATGGCATGAGAAGCAGACAACAGACCAGAAGACAAATCGTTGGTCTGATCTTTCAGGTGATACGTTTCCCAAAGTAAAACATCTTCATTGTTGAACGAGTATAAAATCATGGGGCCGGTATTCACTCTTCCTGTTTTTTCATACCAGTTTTCTACATTATTCACTGCACCTTGCTGATAGGTATACATGGTACTTTGTATCTCCTGCTTTTCGAGTACAACGATGATTTTTTCGTATTCATTCAAATACACATCCGAAATATTATAATTTAACCAATCGTCTTCTGCATCATATCCTTTATTGTTGGCACGCAAAATCTTAGCCGTTTGCTGCATGCCTTCTGATATCTCCTGGTGATTGATTTTATCAATTGACTTCTCTTTGAAGTTAAATTTGCTGTACATGAAGCCAGCCAGCTTATTGGAACGGGAAGACAAATTCATGATATACACTTCATCGTCATTCAAAAACTTCAACTTAAAATCATAGCGCTTGCCAGCAGATGAAGCGATGTCCAGGAACACGTTATCTTTGGTATCCATATTGTAACGAATCACGGCGATCCTTCCTGCGCGGTCTGCATTAAGAATAAACAGTTCCCCTCTATTGTTGATGAACAAACCGTAGTTCACAAAATTATTATCGATCGGTACAATTCCTTTTGATAATAATTCTAATTGATCATTAAAAATTAAAGCCTGCGCCACCAGATATTTTTGTGAATAATCGTAAATGTATAAGATGAATTTTTTCTCATCAGGAGAATATTGAACCTGATACAGGTATTCTAAAGGCGTCACAAAATCGCGGGGTTGACAGGAATTAATAGCTGTCGTGAAAGATTCATCTACCATGGCTTTCCCCATGTCTTTAGACCAGGTACCCACTTTAAACTCATGCAGTATTTTATCTCCTACTAATGAGCCATCTGACACATTGTATTCGTATACCTTGCATTGAGTAGTAAATGTACGTGTATTGTGTACAACAGAAAATATACGAAAACGATCGCCCGCCAAAACCATTTTAAAAAAATCTTCTTCCAAAGCGACCTTCAGTGGAACGCTAAACAGTACCTTTAAGTCTTTGTCATATTTTTCCAATTGATAAACAGACTCTCCAAAAATACCTCCTTTGCTCTTCGCTAAGCTGATGAATTCATTGTCACTGACTTTGAATGCTAAGTCTCTTCCGTCCGGTTCGAGGTAAGGTGTGGCAATTTTAAAATCAATAATTTTATCCAGGACTTGTGCCCCGGAAGGTATAGCGATCCAAAGGATACAAGTAACTATGAATATAAATCGTTGCATGAGAAATGAAAACCAACAGATCAACACTATCAGTACGTGATTTTATTGGATAGGTTTAGAAGAAAAGCCTTTAGTTTCCAACAAGGTGAGTATCAATTGGTGGATACGCTGAAGGTCCTCCATTTCTATGCAGTATGGAGGCAAAACATAAATGATATTACCCAAAGGCCTGAGCAATACCTGATGTTCCAGAAAAAAGGCATAGAGTTCGTTTCTGATGTTACTATGATAACCGGGGTCAATATTCAATTCCAACGATACCATTGTACCCAATTGATCTACACGTTTCAGGTCGTACTGTTCACGCAACTGCTGAGCAAATAACGCTTGTGCCTGCGACAAACGTGCAATGCGTTGTATACAGGAATCCTCCTGCAATAATTTCAAACTGGCAAGAGACACTGCGCAAGCCAATGGATTAGCAGTATACGAATGACCATGATACAATACTTTATCCAGATCAGGTAAGTCAAACGCTGCTACCACATGCGCGTTGGCCAAGGCAACACCGAAAGGCATTGTTCCTCCTGTCAGGCCCTTGGACAAACACATGATATCGGGTTTTTCCGACAGGTAATGCGAAGCAAAAGGTTTGCCCGTGCGACCAAAGCCCGTCAACACTTCATCTGCGATACAGATGACTCCTGCTTTTTTCGCCATCGCAAACAAGCGATCGAGAAATACTGCGCTATATACCCGCATGCCTGCAGTGCCCTGCAACAAAGGCTCTACAATTAATGCCGCTGGTTTTTGTTCGAGTAATGTGGCAAACTGTTGCAGACATTCTTCTTCTTTATCTTGGGAAGGGAATGAGATGAAATCCACTTCCCACATCAACGAGGAAAATGTTTCATTGAATACGCCACGACTGCTGACAGACATGGCCCCAAAGGTGTCTCCATGAAACGCGCCGTCGAGTGCAATGACTTTGTAACGCGGCGTTCCTGAATTGATCCAGTATTGCAGTGCCATCTTCAATGCCACTTCTATCGCTGTGCTTCCATTGTCGGAGTAAAATATTTTTGTAAAATCACACGCGGTATAATCAATGAGTTTAACAGCCAATTCTGTCGCTGGCTTGTGTGTGAAGCCCGCAAAGATCACATGCTCCAACTCTAAGGCCTGTTTGTAAATCGCTTCTGCCAGCGTAGGATGAGCGTGTCCATGCAGGTTGACCCACCAGGAAGAGACACCGTCAAGGATTGTTCTTCCATCGCTTAAATGAATGTGCGCCCCCTTCGCGCTATCCACTGGAAGATTAGGAAATACGGGCATCAACGAAGAGTATGGATGCCAGATCAATTGATCGTTATGTGCCCAGTTTGACATGTTAGCTGTTCCAGTGATCAAATAACTTTACAGCATACTGCTGTACTAAAAAAGGATCCCAATGTTTTTCCTGTTTGATATCCAGTAAACAAGTCAATCCGGTTTTCGAAAGAATAATAGATCTGGACGCCGCATTTTCTTGTCCGTTGAAAATAATTCCTTTCACGCGTACATTTTTTTTCTTCAGGTATTCCCAGGAAAGCAACGTATGATTAATAGAACCCAAATAATAATTAGAAACCAATACCACTTCAGCGCCCAATACCAAAGCCAAATCAATGACGGTATCGTGTTCATTCAATGGCACCATCAGGCCACCTGCACCTTCTATGATCAAGTCATTACCGACTGTTTCGGGTATTCTGAAATCCGATAATTGTATCTGTATATTTTCTTCTGCCGATGCTTCGTGCGGAGAGGCCACTTTTTTGAAACAATAACGTTCCGGATGCATGACACTGTAATCGTTCAACAGTAAAGCATTCACCCGATCAGAATCTCTGTCTTCCATTCCCGCTTGTATGGGCTTCCAGTAATCCGCCTGCAAAGCCTGCGTCAATATAGCGCTGACAATGGTCTTGCCGGAGTTGGTTCCTATAGCCGTTACAAAA
>JAQBNU010000060.1 GCA_028288365.1 Chitinophagaceae bacterium
GGTCATGGCAATGTGGTATTTTCCGATGCAGAAGTTCAAAATTTAAGGCAGTACCTCACAAGTGGCGGATTTCTTCACATCGATGATAATTATGGAATGGATAAGTTCGTTAGATTAGAATTAAAAAAAGTATTTCCTGAATTAGAATTAGTGGAAATCCCGTTTAATCATCCTATCTATCATCAAAAGTATCAGTTTAATAATGGTCTACCCAAAATTCATGAGCACGATGGCAAACCGGCACGTGGATATGGCATCATATATCAGGGAAAACTAGTGTGTTTTTATACTTATGAGTGCGACTTGGGGAATGGTTGGGAAGACAAACAGATCTATAATGACCCCGATGATGTGCGTTTGAAATCTCTACAGATGGGTGCGAATATTCTATCTTTCGCTTTCACAACAAATTAAAAAAATGGTACACGGTAAACTATCTGTGCCAATTAAATGTTATATTTATACCACTAAATAAACCTACTAACGTGACTATAATCCTAGTATTCTTCGTCCTTCATTGGTACTTATCGCTGTTTAGTCAGACATTCTTTTTGCACCGTTATTCGGCTCATGGAATGTTTAAGATGAACAAGTTCTGGGAAAAGTTCTTCTATGCTTTTCTTTACATCACACAAGGTTCATCTTATCTTCAGCCTCGTGCATACGCTGTGTTGCACCGCATGCACCACATGTACAGCGATACAGAAAAAGATCCGCACTCCCCTCACTATTCCAACAATGCATTCACAATGATGTGGAAGACAAAAAGCATTTACTCTGGAATTGCGAAAAAAACCGCCATCATCGAAGAGAAATTCCTTAAAAATCTCCCTGAATGGCCATTGATTGATAAGCTTGGAGATCACTGGTATTCACGTGTAGCGTGGGGAACGGCTTACGTATTATTTTACATTGCTTTTGTTCCTGCTAATGCATGGTACTTATATCTACTGCTGCCTATACATTTTCTAATGGGTCCTGTGCACGGTGCAATTGTAAACTGGTTCGGTCATAAATTGGGATATGCTAATTGGGACAACCAAGATAAATCAAAAAACACATTGGTAATGGATGTATTGCTAGGTGGTGAGTTGTTTCAAAACAATCACCATAAGTACGCAGCAAGAGCTAACTTTGCTAACAAGTGGTATGAGTTTGATCCAACCTGGCCGGTGATTAAATTTCTTAGTTGGGTTAGAATCATCAAGCTTAGCTACAAACCTGACAATACCGTATTTTAATATAATAGAAGAATCGATCTATCGTATATAAAAAAACTCCTGATTTATGTCAGGAGTTTTTTTATATACGATAGATAAGAAAGACATAAAGTCTATTCTAATTCAATGGTTGTTCCAAGCGAATTGCTATTGTGTACAACCATGATACTTTTTATATCAATATTCTTTGCCTTGATTTTAATTGGTTTAAAAAAATCTTGTTCGTTTTTATAATGAATAAATAACTCTTTATAATTTCCATTTAAGGTATAATCTTTACCATTTACTGTTATCGTCGAATCTCCTTCCGCACCATCTAGTGTATGAAGCAGTATTGAAAACGATTTATAGGTCGAATAGTAGTATACGGTAACACTATCCGCTACAACAGCACTTTCTGGAGTCAATAGCGCAGCGTTAGACTGTACAGGAGCAAACGCAATGAATTGATCTACACTTTTTCTACTATGTCCGTAATTCAAGTAGAAATAGCTTTTTAAGTTAGGACTAAAGTCCTTTACCGATTTTTTGACAAGCACATTTTTTCCTGACCTCACATAAAAATAATGAGACCAGTCAAATTTCTGAGCAAACATATAACTGATTTCTGAATTGTTCATATACAATTGTGGTGAATATATGTTTGTGTTTTCAGGAAGCTTTTTAAAATCTTCTGTTTTAATGAATTCATCCACTGCTTCGAAAGTATATAAGGAGTTTCTCAAATCAATTAAAGCATGATCATTAGAATAATCATTTACAATAGAAGCTAGACCTATTGCAACGGCAAAGAACACCATGTATACTTTACGAAGAGTATCATTCTTAATCAATAAAACAGGAACGACTAAAACCATTGCCAGAAGTAATGCAACGGGAAAAACTGAAAAATAGGTTGTCAGGTAATTTGTCAATCCATAAGAAATAACAAGCGTTCTGTATTTTTCAGTACAAGCTAATAATAGTTCAGGAAGATAAAGAAAGGTAATTGCAACGATACTTATATAGATGAGTTTCTTTTTATCTATTGCATTAATTTTTTGAATGATATAATAGAACAAAAGGCTTACGATCGTTGCTTTAAATACCCATTCTATTTTTGCATGCAAAAACACATTGTGCAATCCATGGACGTGATTTCCCAGCAAATAGCTGTTACTAGAGAATATAGAATGACCAGAGAAATAAAAAAACAAAGGATAGGCACCTTTAGAAAGAGAAGTTATAGTGGTCAATATATCTATCAGACTATTTTCTTTTGACACCATAGCCCCACCATAGTGATATTCATTAAAGACCATTCTCCAAACGATATAAGCCGTCATATATAGTACAACGACAATTGAAAATGGCAACGTCAATATAAAAGCCTTTCTAAGGCGAACTGTAAGATTCTCTTCATGTGCTACCAGTCTATTATAGGCAATGAAGCCAACAATCAAAGGAAGATAGATGAGGTAATTTTCATAAAAGAGAAGTCCAAATAGAAAGAACAAAACGGAAATGTATTTGTACTTTGTTTTTTCTGTTTGTTGAAATTTAATCGCCGCCAATAAAGATCCAAGAACAGCCGAAAATGAAAGTGAAAAATAAATAGGATAACTTACAATGGGATTGTTTACTCCTTTTACTGAAATAAAAACAAGACCAATTAGATAACATAAAAAAGCCAACCATCTATTATTAAATAATTCTTTCACAATGAGACTAAACAAAATGTAATTCATTGCAACCAGAATTACATTGATGATTTTTGGAAAAATATAACTTCCCAATCCATAAGGAATCCATTCATAAAAAATGGGTTTCATAAATGAAAAATAAAAGCGTCCATTCATCTTGGCATAATTAAAGCCTTTGAGCCAGCCACCTTCGGATTGAGACGTAAGAAAATACTCTATATCATCTCCCGTTGCAAAACCTGTAAAAATAAAAGGGATCAATGTTAGGATCGAGACCGCTATAAGAGCAATAAAAAAATAAGACTCTTTTAAAAAAAAACTTTCTTCTTTATCAGACACCAATTTCATAAGTCAATAACACATTTTGAAGTCAGCAAATATACTAATTATATTTCAACAAATATATTGATAATCAATAGAGGAGATTATTGCATTAAGCTCATGCTGGTAAATTAAGAACCTTTTAAGTAAGGTATTATCTACTAATTGAAAAGTAATGTTTAAACAAAATTTTGGCAAACCCGGAAGCCTCTGTCATTAGAACCCTAAGATTCATTCGAGAAAAAACGACACCTTCTTTTAATTCTACAAGCTTAGATTTGATGCGTATGCTTTTATCATTTGAAGC
This sequence comes from Chitinophagaceae bacterium, assembly GCA_028288365.1. Classification (GTDB taxonomy): domain Bacteria; phylum Bacteroidota; class Bacteroidia; order Cytophagales; family Cytophagaceae; genus JACMQM01. Next base: position 3,531 of record JAQBNU010000060.1, read on the forward strand.
CATGTGTACAAATTCCAGATCAAACAGGTAACGATTGATCGTTGTCTTTAAAAACAGTTCTCGGCCTTTTGCATTAAACCCTTTAAGCCCACATTGTGTATCATTTATCTTCATTCCTAAAAAAACACGAATTAGGAAACGAAGTGTTTTTGAAATAACGATTCTGACTAATGGTACTTTTTCATAGTATACCTGATCACGGGCTCCTACTATGATATCCGATTCATCCTGGCATAACGAATCATAAATTGCCAACAATGATGCCTCTGCAAATGGGAAATCAACATCTGTATAAATGCAAATTTCACTTTGGGATTCTTTTATTCCATACCGAAGAGCGTAACCTTTGCCCTCGTTAATAGAATAAGAAAGGTAATGGAAAGCAGGAATAGTATGAGACAATTTGTCTAATGATGCATCAGGAATAGTGTGGTTAGATCCGTCATTCACAAGGTACAATGACAAATTCTCCTGACCTGTGTGATTCGCTATCATGTTATACGAATAGATAATCCTGTCTTCCCAACCAGGAAGAGGATTATAGCACGGTAATACCAGGTCAAGAGATTTTTTTTTCATTGATTGCTTGGTGCAATTAGATCGGCAAACAAACGCAATTACAGAAGTTCCGGTTAAGATGGTGTAATGTTAAATGATGTAACATTACTCGATTACTTTTTAGAGGAGATATTAGTCTTATTCGTTATGTACAAAGGTCTCTGCCTGATGTTTGTACTAATCCTACTGATGTATTCTCCAATAATTCCAACACAGATCAACTGAATACCTCCAATGAACATGATACTCAAAATCATAGAAGTCCAGCCCTGTACATAGTCGTTATGGAAAAATCGGATATACAAAGCATACAGCATAATGATAAATGCAATTCCTGAAACCACAAAGCCCATTAAAGACGCTACTTTTAAAGGTAGGTTAGAAAAAGACGTTATTCCGTCAATGGCAAACCGCAACATTTTTTTGTACGTATAACCTGTTTGACCTCCGTGCCTTTCTTCTCTATCGTATGTTATGAAAGTTTGATTAAAACCAATCCAGGAAATCTGTCCGCGTAAAAACTTTTGTTGCTCAGGCATTTGCTTAAGGACATCTACAACCTTCTTATCTATGATGCGAAAATCGCCAGTATCCAATGGAATATCAATGGCCGTAATACTGGATAAGGTACGGTAAAACATTTTTGCAGTAACCTTCTTTAGCAAACTTTCGCCCTTTCTGCTTCTTCTTCTCGCGTACACAACCTGGTAGTTGTCATTCATCTTATCGTACATCTCAGGAATCAATTCAGGAGGATCCTGAAGGTCTGCATCTATGATGACTACTCTATCTCCTATCGTGTGGTCCAGCCCTGCTGTAACGGCTATCTGATGGCCAAAATTACGACTGAAATCAATGTACTTTACTTTCGTATCTTTATCGGCTAATTCTTCGATCAAAAAAAGCGAGCGATCTTTGCTGCCGTCATTTACGAAGACAAGCTCATAAGAAACATTCATTTTATCCAGTACACCTGTAACACGTGTATATAGTAATTGAATGTTTTCCTGTTCGTTGTAAATAGGAATCACTACAGATAAATCCATATTCTATTGAGGTATAGTTGTTAGTGCAAGTTATATAAAAAACGTTTCTCTCGTGTTAAATACCAACGTTATTTAGCAGTTTTTAAACTTCAAAGGACTTAATTTGGGTTTGAAGGTAAAGTTCCGACAAGAATAATTCATGATTTTTTTCTTTACCATTTGCCGTATAAACAATCACTATTTCTTCCTTATGTTTAATTTGTTTCACTCTGAAACATTCCAATCTGTAGGCATGGAATAACTGTTCAATGACAGTGATCTGATCCGTTTGATGTTCATCGTAAGTAATTCTATAGATCTTTTCTTGATTTACTCTATCTATGAAACGTTGAAACCAAGAAAAACTCAATAAAATGATCATGGCGATAGATGTAACCCATACAGTAAGACTAAATTGTCCGCACCCTACAGCCATACCTATGGCCGCGGAGATCCATATTGTGGTCGCTGTCGTAATTCCTCTGATACTGATCTTATCTCGATAAATAGCACCCGCACCTAAAAATCCAATTCCAGTAACAATGTTGGCCGCTATTCTCGATTTATCTTCTGTACTTCCCAACTTTATAGATAAGATTGTAAATAAACAAGAACCAACAGTAACCAGAATAACCGTTCTAAAACCGGCCGCCTTACTTCTGTACTCACGCTCTGCACCTATGATAGCACCTACTATCAACGCTACAATAAGTTTGCCTTCCTCCGTATATAAAAATTCTTTTACGTCCTGTATATTCATAACTACTTTTAATCAATAAATAAACGCTGTTGTAAATATAATAAAAATAGCTTTACCTCAATTGGTAAGGAATAACACCTGGAACAATTGGTAAATCCAGTTGAGTAGAACCGGGAGTACTTGTGGAAAGATCCAGTATATAACTTTTATTCTGGTCTGTCATTGTAGGATAATACCTAAACGATAATTCAATAGACTTAATAGCCAAACTCTCATTTCTTACTCGCAAAGATATTCCATACGCAGAATAAAAATCGGATGTTGCTCTTGGATCTCTGCCTGCCTGAAGCCAGCCAGCCTCTCCATATACCGCAATGGCAGCACGACATCCGTAGATATTCCAGGGAGTAAAATCTATGATTTCATAATGCACTATGGTAGTTTGAAGAGCTTGTAAACCCGTACCAGCAAGGCCTGTAAGCTTATTCTCTATATTTACAAATTCTCCCCTATTTCTGTTGATACCAGATATAAATGTTCCATAAGCAGAACTACGGATTTTATGTCTTCCAAGACGGACAATATTTGTCAGGAATGTCATCCGAGCCCTGTATACTGCTTGCTCTGCCTGATTTACTCTTAGGTAAGTTCCGAAGTCAGTAATAAAAGAGACATAACCCAACCTATTGATTCGATAACCGAAACCTAAGGTAACGCTATTATAAAACCGGCCTTTAAACTCTCCATCTTCGTAACCAAAATTGTATTGTGTAAAATACCCATGTGGAATATCTTCTGTCACACCAAACCGATTGATAAAATTGTTCTTATAGTAATTGATTTTCTTGAAAGTAATTCCACCTATGATTAAGCGATAATTTTGGTAATTGTAATTGCTGTCAATGGAAACATAGGGTCTGTCCGTTACATCATACCGTTTAACTCTTCCTATAAAGATCAAGTTTTTTCGTTCCATCTTATCTCCTACTACAAACTGTCTACCAAGCCATCCATCTTGATAATTGTATCTGTTTTGTGTAGGAGTAAGTGAAGAATCTGCTTGAGTGATAAATCTATTCTCTTCAATCAAACCAGTACTTACACCAAAAGCATATTTGGTAAACTGATTGATAAATCCTCTACCTATATCAACCGTCGTTTGAGTTCCCATGAAATAATGTCGGTAGTTGATCGACAAGTCTGTAAATGATCCTGAAATATTTCTCGCATTATATCTCGCTCTGTAATCATTGGTTGGATCATTCTCTGCAATGTATTGTATTCCAAATCCAACTTCATGACCGGTACCTAAAATGTTTTGATCATAGATTTCACCATATACATCATCCGGACCTCCTATTAATAGATTACCTCCTATAGAAAACTTATCTTCTGTAATGACCCATAAATCTACCATAGAAGAATCCTTAGGGTTATTCACCACTAATATCCTACAATCCAAAATGTATGGAAGTTGTCGTATCAAACGTTCGTTATCTGCTACGAGGTAACTGAATACAGCTTCTCCAGGTGCTACCAATAAGTTATTCCTGATAATACGTTCCCAAGTGTTGACATGAAGTTTATTCGCCAGTTTCGCCAAAAGAGTATGAGCTTCCAGTGTTGTATCATCAACCGAACCGTCTAAGACATCAACCTGTTTAACATGAATCTGAGAAATGATTTTTCCTTCGTATGGATAATAGACTACCTGAGATTCTTTAAATTCATTCACTACTTCAGGTCCCGAATTTGGACCATCATAGCTAATGACTGAATTAAACATGAGTTGACTCCACCAATGTTTTTCAGCCTTGTGTTTGGCTCTATCATAAAAATTATTGGCTTTTGTTTCTGAACTAATGCTTACCCTATATTTGACTCCGGAAGGAATAAAAACTTGTGTGTCAGATTTTATTTTAATCAAGGTATCACGATAGATCAGTTGATCTCCTTTTTCCAAAGATATCGTATGAGCCAATTCATGTCTTGTGGTGTCTTCTTCGGCGTGCAATCGTAATTCTCTCAGAGCACGTGTTTCCGGATATATAAAAATTGGATGTATTTCATTATAGATCTGCTCTCGAGGAGAAGCATAAGCATCCTGTCTCCATACAGCTTTTGATTGACTAAAGCCATCAGTAAACACAATCCCTAATACAAAGGTAAAAAAGACTATACTTAGCCTCATATATGTGATATGAACTATTTTCAGGCTAATTGATTGACGGTGCTGATAACGTATAGCATTCCCTGTGCCATTGTCAGTACTTTTTATTTATTTTATTCCCATCTCGTTGTATGGTAGTTGTATTGATAGCAACAGTATCATTATTTAAAGCCTTCTGTCAGTTTTGCATTGAGTACCTGTATGTGCATTTTTCCAGATATCTTTTTCCTATAGGCTTCAGGAATATCTATTCCCATTTTGCTAAGCTGCGTTGTTAAGTCAAAGTCTAGAAAGAGAAAACGATCCATTTGTTCCAACTCTACTCTAAACGGCATGTCCACTTTAGAAGTACCAATGGTAAGTGTTCCGTTCAAATCTATTTGTTGTGGACGATCCGTTTGTGCATCAAATTTCAATGTTGAAAAATCTGCCTTATATGTAATATCAGGGTGAAACTCTTCTTGAAAAACATCATTGAATAAGGTCATCGACGCACTGTTATCTACCGGTTTAAAAGTTTGCATGTCTACAAAAAAAGTAATTTGATTCAACTCCTGATTAATGTCAACTGTAAACTTATTCGATTCATATTCTAATGGACCATCTGAAATAGTTTCCAGTTTCAAAAACACTCTATTTTCTCCTCTAAAATCCTGTGCAGCAACAAGCGAAGAAATAAAAAGCGCACAGGTTATGTTCAACAAAAACTTCATGCCATAATATAGAGAAAATAATTGTGATCTAATCAATCAGAAAACGGTTCTAGTCTTGATGGATAGCGTTGTGCTGAAAGGATAATGTAATTTGAATTCTTTACTATAAGCATGCCTTAATATATTGTCAATTCTTTCCATTAAGAAATAAGGTTGAACCTTGCCGATACTTCGAAAGTCCAACGGCGTACTTCTACAGTCCTCCGTTGGACTGATTCAGTCCTCCATCGTACCTCTGAGGTTCAACACAGGACTTCGTTAGTTCTCCGTTGTACTTCCGAAGTACTCTTTTGTACCTCTGAGGACCTCCGCCGTACTTCCGAAGTACTCAGTTGCACCTCGGAGGTCCTCCGTCGTACTTCCGAAGTACTCGGTTGGAGTTCTGAGGTTCAAAAGACCAGTGACTCTGTAAATTTTCGTAGCTCGGAGGTAAGCCCGTTTCCTAAATTACTCCTGGAAAATTTAGGAAAAGCAACGTTAATGAAAGGAAGAGAAACGAATGGAGATCAAAATCAGGCGGTTGTAAGAATAGAGCTGATTGAAAAAACACTCTTACACCGCCTGAGTCCTATTTACTAAAGGATCAAGACTAATATAACAATTGCCTCTAAAAACAGTGGTTGATGGAATAAAATATTGCACTTTCCTATCTTGAAATTGATACGCTTGGACAATCTTATTTTACGCCTCAATTGGCAAATAAAAGGCTTCTTGTGATTATAAAAGCCACTTAGACTTTTTCACATTACGCATTAAAAATCACATGTGATGTCTATATAAAAATGGCTAACCAATTTATTGATCTTCCTATATGATCAATATTTACAGTTTAAAATGAGTACTTTATAATACCGATGGTGACAGCAGATCATATTTATGATCACCTTATAACAAAAAGGCTGGATACAGATGTATCCAGCCTTTTCCTTATTTTATTTAAAGCTGTTATTATCTCAAGAATAACAACTCTCTGTATTTTGGTAATGGCCAATCTTCGTCTCCTACGATCAACTCAAGTTTATCTACCGCATAACGGATCGTTTCGAAGTAAGGCTTCACTTTGTCGCAATAAGCCTTAGATCCTTTAGGAGCTTCAGTGATCTTATTCGCCTGCTTACGTGCTTCAGTCATGTCTTCAACACCTTTTTGAATCGTGCTGATGTGCTTAGACATTTCTTTGATCAACTCAATAACAGGTTTAGCTTCTGTATCAAGACCAAGGTCTTTCAAGCCTTTTACATTTGTAATCAATTTATTTTGGTAAGCGATAGCAATAGGTATGATATGGTTCGTAGCCAAGTCACCGATTACACGTCCTTCGATCTGAATTTTCTTGATGTAATTTTCATTCATGATCTCATAACGAGCATGCAATTCTTTCTTGCTATAGATTTCGTATTTTTCAAACAATTTCTCAGCAGTTGGAGTAACCCAGAAATCAAGCGCATGAGCAGTAGTGTTTACGTTAGACAAACCTCTCTTAGCAGCTTCTTCCTTCCACTCATCCGAATATCCGTTTCCTTCAAAACGAATTTTCTTACTAGCGATTACGTACTCACGCAATACATTGATGATAGCCACTTCTTTCTTCTCCCCTTTGTCAATTTGTTTATCAACTTCAGATTTGAATTTATTCAATGTATCAGCAACGATTGTATTCAACACAGTCATTGGTAGTGCACTGTTTGCACTACTACCTACTGCACGGAATTCAAATTTATTACCTGTAAATGCAAATGGAGATGTTCTGTTACGATCAGTTGTATCCAAGATGATTTCAGGAATCTTGTTGATTCCCAATTTCATGTATACGTTATCTCCTTTTTCAATTTTAACGTTTCCGTTTTTCTCTAATTCATTCAATACTTCTGTCAATTCAGAACCGATGAATACAGACATGATAGCGGGAGGTGCTTCGTTAGCACCCAAACGGTGATCATTACTTGCAGAAGCTATAGATGCTCTCAATAAGTCAGCATAGTCATGAACTGCTTTAATAACGTTCACGAAGAACGTCAAGAACAACAAGTTTTCTTTGGGCTTGCTTGTAGGTTGCAATAAATTTTTACCAGTATTAGTTCCTATAGCCCAGTTGTTATGCTTACCACTGCCGTTTATACCAGCAAATGGTTTTTCATGGAAGATCACTCGAAGGTGATGTCTTTCCGCTACTTTACGCATCAAGTCCATCAACAACAAGTTGTGATCTACGGCCAAGTTACACTCTTCAAAGGTAGGAGCAACTTCAAATTGGCTTGGAGCAACTTCGTTGTGACGAGTTCTAACAGGCATACCTAGTTTCAATGCTTCGATTTCAAAGTCTACCATGTAATCGAATACTCTAGTAGGAATAGAACCGAAATAATGATCTTCCAATTGCTGACCTCTTGCCGGAGAATGTCCAAATACAGATCTACCAGACATTACCAAGTCAGGACGAGCGTTAAATAAGGCTTCGTCTACTAAGAAATATTCTTGTTCAGCACCTAGAGTTGGAGTGATTTTAGTGATGTCTTTATCAAAATAATCTGCTACAGCAACTGCTGCTTTATCTACTGCAGAAAGAGATTTCAATAATGGTGCTTTGTAGTCCAATGCTTCACCAGTGTATGAAACGAAGATGGTTGGGATACACAATGTATTGCCCATGATGAATGCAGGAGATGTAGGATCCCAAGCGGTATAACCTCTTGCTTCAAAAGTATTACGGATACCTCCGTTAGGGAAAGAAGAAGCATCCGGCTCTTGTTGCACCAATGCACTTCCTTTAAATTTTTCCAATGCTTTACCATCAGATTCAATATCAAAAAAAGCATCGTGCTTTTCAGCAGTAGCATCTGTCAATGGCTGGAACCAATGAGTATAGTGTGTGGCTCCTTTTTCGATCGCCCAGGCTTTCATTCCAGAAGCAACGGCATCAGCTGTAGCTGTATCGATTTTTTCTCCTTTTTCAATGAATTGCTTCAATCTTTTGTAAGCAGTCGATGAAATGTGAGTCTTCTGTGCATCATCACCAAAAACATTGCTTCCGTAATAATCAGAAACTTTTACTGAAGGGGCCGTAACTTTTACAGGAACTCTATTCTGTAATGCTTCCAGGGCCTTAAAACGTAATTGTGCCATAAATTTATAAGTAGAAGTGGTTAGTTTTAAAAAAGTAAGGTCAAAAGTAAAAAAAAACGGGGAACTCCTAAAAAAAAGGGGCTTTTTTTAATCAACATTATAAAAAAAAGTCTTTAATCAACATAAAAGAGCTAAAAAATCCACTTCTCTCATAGAAAAGCTAATAAAAGTCCCAACGTTGTTTTTTCTGCCTTTGCTGTAATAGTCGTTCCTTTCATAAAGATTGCTTATTTTTGCACCGATGAAAAAGGTCGCGTTTTATACATTGGGTTGTAAGCTCAACTTTTCTGAAACTTCAACCATTGTCAGGCTATTTGAAGAACATGCTTATACAAAAGTAGAGTTTCAGGAAGCTGCCGATGTTTATGTCGTCAATACTTGTTCTGTTACAGACCATGCCGATAAAAAATGTCGCAAAGTGGTGAAAGAAGCACTCAAGTATTCGCCTGATGCTTTTGTAGTTATTATAGGATGCTATGCTCAGCTAAAACCAGAAGAGATTTCTAAAATCCCCGGAGTTGCTGCGGTATTAGGCGCTTCTGAGAAATTTAAGATTTTTGATTTATTGAAGGATTTCATACCAAAAGGAACTCCTGTCATCCATCACTCTCCTATTGAAGAAGCCAAAGAATATTATTGTTCGTATTCTATCAACGACAGAACACGCACATTTTTAAAAGTACAAGACGGCTGTGATTATTCCTGTACCTTCTGCACCATTCCATTAGCCAGAGGAAAAAGTAGGAGTGATA
>JAQBNU010000111.1 GCA_028288365.1 Chitinophagaceae bacterium
AGGCATTGGCATGATTATGGAAGAAATCAATGTCAGCGAAGCAGAAGCAGAAGCCTTGTTAAAGAAAGAAGGCAGTGTGCGTAAAGCTGTAGAGTGGTATCACAAGCATGCAGGACATTGAACCATATTACAACTGGGAAAAATTTTACGTCTCCAAAAAAGACAAGCGTTCGCCTTTCTATAAAGCTCGCTACAACCTCCAACAATACGAGAATACCATTTACGGATATTACATTCATCCGCTCTGGGACTATATCGGTTCCGAAACCCTTTACCTCAAAGTACTATACGCCGATTACGAACAACGCGTCTGCATCATTGAATTGATGGGTGAGTGGAACGATACGTTACACAATGACATCATGCATTTAAAGCGTAATGTCATTGATCTTTTAGTGGGCGAAGGCATCAACAAATTTATTTTGATCGGAGAGAACATCCTGAACTTTCATGGTTCGGACGATTCCTATTACGAAGAATGGTTTGAAGATGTAGAAGAGGGATGGATTGCGGCAGTAAACTTCCGGGAGCATGTAATGACAGAGTGGAAGAAATTTAACATCGATTACTACATCAATTTCGGAGGAGAGCTGGATCATGAGAGCTGGCGTACCATGACTCCGGAACTATTTTTTATGACCGTGAATAAGGCCATTACGAAACGGATCGGTTAGTCGAACGGTCTGGCCTTTGACTCCCAAATTATAGTGTACTTTCTTCGTTTTTTCAAGGATTCAATCTGTAGTCCATACACTATCCATACAGTATCTATACCGTTACTATACAGTATCCATACAGTAAGCATACATTTAACGTTGGAAAGGATGTGTTCTGTCTTGCCCCTAAATCCCCTGAAGGGGACTTTCAAATCAACATATTCTCGTTAAACCTACATCGGTGTAAGAAAGAGAAACAGAAAGAGAGCGAATGATTCCATCCACTCTCTTTCTGTTTCTTCGCTCTAACCAAGTCCCCTTCAGGGGATTTAGGGGTAAGCACGTTTGACTATTGCTCCCCAAACAACTGCGCCTGCAATACCTTCACTTCTGCTGCCTGCGAGATATAATATCGGTGTCCGTTTTTTACTTCCACACACAGCGCGCGGGTGCGCATGATTTTTTCTTTGCGGAAAATGCGTTTGCCAAAAACAAAAGAAGAACCTACAGCCACATCGGATAAGAAAACCTGGAAGTCTTGTTTGGCGTCGTACCTGGCCAAAGCCTTGTACAAGGCAGGATCGGAACAGGATGAAGCGCCGGGAGAAATCATGTAGTCGTGTAAAGGCGCCAGGACATCGTCGGGCAAGACGTGTTCCTGCATGAGCGGATACATCAATTCCTTGAAGCAAGCCTTCCACTGCTCGCCATGTGGCTTGATGCGGTAGCCGTGTCGTATGCCCGCAAGCATGTGTGCCACTTCGTGGATATAGGTGACTAAGAAAGAATAGGTGTTGAGGTCTTTATTGACAGTGATCTTATGGCGTTGTATGGCGGAGCTGTACCAATAATCTCCCAGCTTGGAAGATCGCGAGCGAGCCAGTTTGAATTCGAATCCAAAACGGATCCAGAGGTGAGCACAATAAAGAGCAGATGATTCGGGCACAAATTTGGCGAAGAGCTTTTGTGCCGTATGTTGTTCCATGTACAAAAATAAAAAAAGCCCCTTTCATATGAAAGGGGCTTTTTTTTTCTGATTGCAGATTTAACTACTTAGCTTCAGGAGCTTTAGCAGTTGTGTCAGCAGGAGCAGCAGTTGTATCAACAACAGCAGCAGCAGTGTCAGCTGGAACTACAGCCATAGAATCAACTGTAGCAGTAGAATCAACAGCAGCTGATTCTTCAGTTGATTTTGCACCACAAGAAGCCAATGTCATAACAGCAGCAACAGATAATAACGCGAATACTTTTCTCATTGTGTTAAATTTTATTAGTTTAAACTGAATGACAAAAATATACAATATTTTAATCCGGAAAAGGATTAGCCCTAATTTTTTTTACTTTTTCCTAAAAACCACATTTATTGGAACCCCATCAAAGCCAAAATGAAGGCGAATTTTGTTCGTCAGGTATCTTTCGTAAGGCTCACGGATGTATTGAGGCGAATTGCAAAAGAAAGCAAACGTGACACTATGGGTAGGTAGTTGCGTCACATATTTGATCTGAATGTATTTTCCTTTCCAGGATGGAGGAGGATAAGCCTCGATTTCAGGCAATAATTTTTCGTTGAGCTGAGACGTAGGAATTTTTGTCTTGTAGCTGTCGTAGACTTCGATCGCTTTTTCAATGGCCTGGAAGACACGTTGTTTTTCATGCACAGAAATGAACACGATCGGAATGTAACTCAATGGTCCCAGACGTTCTTTCAATTCTTTCTCGTAATTGCCAAAGGTATGGTTATCCTTTTCAATAAGGTCCCATTTGTTCACCAGCAGCACGATGCCTTTCTTGCGTTGCAACGCCATCCAGATGATGGCCATGTCCTGGCTCTCTAATCCGAATTGTGCATCGAGCAAGATCACGCAGACGTCAGAGCCCTCTAAGGCTTTCACCGAGCGAAGCACAGAATAAAACTCTATGTCTTCTTTTACTTTGGAACGCTTACGGATACCGGCGGTATCGATCAAAATAAATTCTTTACCAAAGGCTTTGTAACGCGCGTTGATCGAATCGCGTGTTGTACCGGCTATCTCGGTAACGATGGCGCGTTCTTCTCCCAACAACATGTTGGTCAGGGAAGACTTACCGGCGTTGGGTCTACCCAGGATGGCGATGCGAGGAATACCGGCATCCGGATCATCACTGTCTACCGTTGGGAAATAAGTAATGAGTTCGTCCAGCAATTCTCCTGTACCGGAACCACTGGCCGATGAAATGCCGTAAATGTTGGCTTCAAAACCCAATGAATAGAACTCCGCGACTTCATGCTCACGCATGGCGTTGTCGATTTTATTCACAACAATGATCATGGGTTTTTTATAGCGACGCACGATGCGTGCAAATTCTTCGTCGTAAGGATGAAGACCGGCATTGCCGTCTACCATGAAGAGAATCACCGTGGCCTCTTCCAGCGCGGCCTCTGATTGTTTCCTGATTTGTCTTTCGAAGACGTCGTCAGAACCAGATACATAACCGCCCGTATCGATGACGGTGAAGTTACGTCCCAACCATTCGGCGTAGCCGTAATTACGGTCGCGTGTCACGCCGCTGACATCGTCCATGATGGCTTCTCTTCCGCCGACGAGGCGGTTGAAGAAAGTGGACTTACCTACGTTAGGTCTCCCTACAATTGCTACTATATTTGACATATTATTTCTTGATCTAAATGATTACTTGGTACTATGTACCATCCTTTTACTTTTCTTTTGCTCACCCAAAAGAAAAGTAACAAAAGAAAAGGGAGCCACCAGAACCAATCAAAGAAGACATTGAACCAATGGCTCATTGTACGAAGTTAATTCCAAGCCATGTCTTCTTTGATTCGCTCTTCTCGTGGACGCCAGCCGCACTCGACCTTAGTTATATTTCACTTCTATGGAGAATTGAAGAAACAAATGTGATAAATACTATTCCTTCGCTCTCCGCTCTGTTTCTCCACTCTTAATTTATGACTGGTAACCGAAGTTCTTCAGCCTACTATCTTTGTTTCTCCAGTCGGGATCTACTTTGACAAAGGTCTCCAAAAAAACCTGCTTTCCGAAGAATTCCTCCAATCCTTTTCGGGCTTCGATGCCTACGGCTTTCAGCGCGACGCCACCTTTGCCGATGATGATGGATTTCTGTGTGGGTCTTTCGGTATAAATGATGGCTCTGATGCGCAGGATTTTTTCTTCTTCTTTGAAAGAGTCGATGCTCACTTCGCAGGAATAAGGGATCTCTTGCTTGTATTGCAGGAACAACTGTTCACGGATCATCTCTGCCGCAAAGAAGCGCTCCGGGCGATCGGAGATGAAGTCTGTATCGTAATAGGCGGGATGAATAGGTGTGGCCTCAATGAGTTCAGCGAATAATGCTTCCACGCCTTGTTGTTTGAGT
>JAQBNU010000117.1 GCA_028288365.1 Chitinophagaceae bacterium
ACAAAATACTTATTCATGGAAAGAAGTGATAAGTTGAATCAATATCGAAATTTGTGTCGGTGTGTTGTTGGCATGCAAGCAAATGCGCAAGCGTTCCGTACCTTCTTTTACGGTCGGTGATAAAATAGGTCTTACATCATACCCTTCTGCTTGCACAGCCTGAGCCAGCGCTCTGATGTTGTCGTTACCCGGATACGTATAGGTTTGAATCGGACTTTCATTTTTACTGAAGCCACTCGCCTGACCTACTGTTTCATTCCAATGCTGAATGTTCTGCTCAAGTAACTCTTTATGTTCCGGATGTTGTTGAATATAAAGGAAGGCGGCATAGACAGAAGCGAACGCATGTGGTGGCATGGCCGTGGTATAAATGAATGGTCTTGCAAAGTTGATCAGGTAATCTTTCAACTCCTGACTTCCCGCAATGCATGCGCCATGTATACCCATTGCTTTTCCAAAGGTATAAATTTTAAATGGAACCTTTGCCGCTATTTTTTTCTCATTTAGAAATCCTCTTCCGCCTCTACCATAAATACCAGTGGTATGCGCTTCATCAATGACCAGATGTGCTCCATATCTCGAAACAAGCGGCTGCAATTCTTCCAGCGGAGCAAAATCTCCATCCATGGAATATAAACTTTCTGCCACAACATAAATTTCTCCTTCTGCTTTTTTCAATTTGTTTTCAAGATCCACTAAATCATTGTGGCGAAAAGAAAATTTATTGGCAAAACTCAATCGTGCCCCATCCTTTAAACTGGCATGAATGTATTCGTCCATTAAAATGGTATCACCCTTTTGTGGAAGCGATGAGAGTAAAGCCAGATTGGCAGCATAGCCAGAATTAAATATCAGCACCGCTTCTGTTTCAAAAAAATCAGCCAGTGTTTTTTCTACCTGCTCGTAGAAATTGAAATGACCCGCTAATAATCTTGATCCACCCGAACCGTTGATGGGCTGAGGAAAATAGTGTTTGTAGATTTGATCGATGGAAGATGCCAGAACCGCATTGGCGGCCATTCCCAGGTAATCGTTGGAGGAGAAATCTACCTGGCCTTCATTGGCGCGTAGTGAGCGAACTATTCCTTCTTCTTTTCTTGCTGCCAGTTTTTTGAAAATAGAGCTCATCGGTTGAAAGTCAAAACTACTCTTTGATTAATCGGCGCTGAACACCAACACCGGAATGCTGGCCGAGTATGCCATCGATTGAGTCGCACTTTTCGCAAACCACTTTTCCCAAAATGTTTTTTTGTTTTTTGTCATCACCAGCAAATCGATATGATCAGCTTGCACAATACCATTGATGGCTTCTTCCAGTGGAGCATCTTTTACAACTTGTAAAACAGCAGATGGGATTTCCTTTGTTAAAAAATATTTAAAGCGTTCAATCGCTTCCTGCACTTCAATTTTATTGCTATTGTCAACGTATACAAATCCGATTTTTGCATTAAACAATTTACTGAACTCATAAAATTGTGTAATGATTTCTTTTGAATACCTCATGACATCTACAGATACCAAGGCTCGGCTGATCTTGTCTACTTTGGAATCAACAGGAAAAAACAAAACAGGTTTGTTTAATTTTTCCAACACAGCAGATGTATTGCTTTTTAAGTATAAGCCCTGAAAGTTATCTCTGTTGGCGCCGGTAGTCGCCATGACAAGCATTCTACTTTTAGATTTATCCATTGCTTCCACCAATTGATCAACAGGTAAACCTTCCTGACTCATGTAATCGTAACGAATCGTCTTCGCACCACGCACTTCCGATTGTTCCAATTCAAGTGTCAATGCTTTCAACTCCTGAATCGATTTCGCCCGTTCAGCTTCATCCATGGCAGCATGAAACAATACCAATTCCGATCCTGTATTGATCGAAAGGTATTGTGCATAATCCAATGCTTTCTTTGGTTTTTCTGTTAAATCCGTAGGGAACAAAATTCTTTTCATGGGCTGTTTGACTCTGGAAATAAAGTTATTCAATTGTTTCCAAACGCCCAACCATTACAAAGTAAACTTAATGGTTGACTGAACACCCATTTTTTGATAGATTGCTATAAAAAAAATATGTTCCTCTTCGACGTACTGCTGCAGCTTCGCCAAAACACCTTAACCCGTGTAGAAAATCTTAGCACCGCTCAACTGAATAAAATTCCTGAAGGCCACAACAACAACCTCATCTGGCACATCGGACACATGGTGGCTTCACAACAATTGCTTTGTTATGCCAACAGCGACGTCACTCCTCTTTTGGACATCGAGTTCCTGAACAAATACCGCAAAGGCACAAGCCCTGTGGGATGGGAGGAAATGGTAAGGCTGGACGAAATCAAACCCTTTTTCATTGATACGGCTCTGGCTTTTGAAAAGGATTATGCAGCAAAAAAAATCAGTGCTTATAAAAGCTATACGACTTCTGCCGGAGCAACGCTAAACAACATCGATGATGCCATTATATACAGCTATGGTCACGAGAACCTGCATTACGGCAATATCATTACCATGCTTAAACTGATCCAATAGATAGCGATTACTTAATATCGCCGGTAATGGTGAGAAAGGTAGTAGCCGGTGAAGTATTAGCAATGATGATGATAGATTTGTCAAAAGGTCCGCTTTTACCTTCGATTTTGAAGCCACCTTTAATCGTCGCTTTTTTTCCTGGTTGAATAGCCGTTTTGGGCCATTTGGCCAATGTACAATCGCAGGAAGTTTTTACACTGGTAATTTCTAACGGTTCAGATCCTTTGTTGACAAACACGAAATCGCACCATAAGGTATCTGTGCCTGGTTTCACCACACCAAAATCATGAGCCGTGTGTTCAAATGAAAAGGACGCTTGTGCTTTGCTTACACCACTGCCAATTGCAAACAATAACAGGGTCAATACGAAGATTTTTTTCATACACTTCATCAGTTTACGAGGGATTTACAAATAACATGCCACTTGACTTTCGATCCGTAACAGATTCCATCAATCCAAGGTTCACAATCGTGATCAATACAGAAGTTCCTTCACCATACACGGATGTCAGTTCTATTTTACCCTCTATTTTATTGATGGCTTCTCTTACAATATACAATCCAAGTCCTGAACCGTTGTTGCGGTCCGTGGCACGATAAAACATGTCAAATACTTTGTTCATGTGTTCGGTTCTAATGCCAATACCGTTATCCGTAATGAGAATCTGAGCACGATCTGCATCCGGAGAAATCAATTGAACAGTCAATTCATGCTGCACTTTCGTACTGTCATAATAACGCATGGCATTAGAAAACAGGTTGAGAAATATCACTCGCAATCTGTTCGAATCGGAATAACAAACGAGTGATTCAGGTACATTGACTGTGATGTTCATCTTCTCATGCTCTTCCATAAAAGACAATGTATCCAGACAGGAAAGAATAAATGGTTTCAGGTGAATGGGCTCAACTGTAATTTCCAAACGAGCATTTCTTGAAATATTTAAAATGTCTTGTATCAACGTATCCAGTTTTTTTACCGAACGTTCCTGAAAGGTCATGTATTCCTGCACCTTGTCCACATCAGACTCCGACTTGATGATGTTAATGATCCCCATGATGGAAGTCAGAGGAGATCTTAAATCGTGTGACGAACGATACACAAAACTGTCCAACTCTCTGTTGATCTTTTTCAATTTTTCATTCTTTCTTTTCAATTTCAAATTCAAACGTTTCAATCTTCTTTGATTGTAGCGATGCATAAAAATTAATTCGCGCATTAAAATAACACCCAGAGAAATACTAATGATCAAATTACTGATGATCCTGACATTCAATTGAGCCGGAGAAAGAGTAATCGTTTTGAACAAAGAATAATCCGTATACTCTAACGCCAGTAGGTTGATAAAAGTGAGTGATAGCAAAGCCAGAGAATATTTCATCTGTCCGCTTTTGAAAAAGAACAACGTGCCTAATACGATGGGCAACAAATACAAATAGGAAGGAATCTCCCGGCCAAAGGTAGAAGAAGAATAAAAAAATGTAATGTTCATGAAGATCAGTACAAGATTTTTAGCCAATAAATCTTTTCCCTTATACAAGAGAAAAGCAGACAGTACAAATACCATCAACTGACTTCCCACCATCCAAAAGTTTTTCGGAATGCCTACATAATACTGAACCGAGTTGGATACGATCAATACAAACGAAACATAAATAAAAATCCGAAAAATAATACTGTCTCTTCTACAATCCACGTAATTGAGTGTGCGTGTCCAGATCTTCCGATCGACAGGAGCGAAAAGTTTACCCGATATATTTTTAGGCTGAGATCCCATCTAATGCTTCCTGTTTATTGTCTTTTTCTGACTCTGTCTCTCCCTTAGGAATATAAAGTTGAATGTTAGTTCCCTCTCCATTTACAGAATCAATTTTAATGATCCCGCCTAATTTATCCATGGTGTCTTTTACGATGTACAACCCAAGTCCAGAGCCTGTATTTTGATTGGTTGCACGGTAAAACATATCAAATACTTTTGTAATGTGTTCCGTCATGATCCCAATTCCATTATCCTCAAATACCAATATAACATCCCTGTTATGATTGCGCAATGTGATGTTAATGTGAGATTGTATTTTAGTCGGATCATAGTAACGAAGTGCATTCGAAAGAATATTGTTGAAAATTATTTTCAATCGACGTGCATCGGAGTACAAAACATAATCATCCGGAATGCTCAGTTGAATCATTACTTTTGAAAATTCCTCCATGTACGAAAAACTATCGACACAACTTCTAAGGAAATTTTTCAACTCAATCGGTTCAATGAAAACACCCAGCTTCGCATTTCTTGAAATATCCAGAATGTCTTGTATCAGATCGTCTAATTTTTTAACAGAACGTTCCTGGTATTTCATGTAATCTTTGATCTTGCTCACATCCTTTTCTGTCTTCACTATATTAATAACACCCATGATCGACGCCAATGGAGATCTCAAATCGTGTGAAGCACGGTAAACAAAGCTATCCAGGTCTTCGTTACTTTTTTTCAACTTAGTATTTCGAACCAATAAGCTTCCGTTCAATCGTTTTAATTTTTCTTCCATGTTGGTATTCATACGCAACAATTCATACAACATGTAAAAAGAAAAAGCCAACGTCATAAAAACGACAATAGTCTTGTCAAAAGGAAATTCTTTATGAGAAAGAGTCATCGTGTTTTCAAACAACGAATAATTCGTTAACTCTAATACAATCAAATTCAAAACAGTTAAGCTTAATGCAGCAATCATATATTTAAATTCTCTATCTGAATAGAAAAATACAGAAGCGATAATCAATGGAATTAAAATCAGATGTTGAAAGGCCATTCTGCCATTCAATGATGCGGTAAAAAACAGAATGATATTCGTGATTAAGAAAGTGGAGTTCTTCGCCAAAAGCATTTTGCCTTTGTAAAAAAGAAAAATCAGAAACAGGTATACGAGTGATTGGCCGACAGAAAGTAGACTGTTTGAAAACAAGGCTTGAGAAAACTGAAAAATGGAATCGCAAAAGAGAATCAGCGCCGCAAATAAATATAACCTGACACAAATGTAATTTCTCCTGTATTCCCCCCAATTGTTGGCATACTTCAACAATTCTCTATCGATCAACTTTAATATACTGGAAAAACCCAAGCTCATTCTTATGCTATTCTTTCTTATAAAATCTTGTTCATACCTACAGTAAGATAATCTAAATTAAAAGGAGCAACATTAAATTCTCTCAAAATAGTTGTCCTATTTTTATTAACCTAAACGTACGCAGAACCGATTCTTTTAATAACTCTCTCACTCGTCTAATGGAATCTTTTGTATTCATTGGTTGATCTTGTATAGGCACCACTGCATCAAAGACTTCAGCAAACTCTTTGGACAAACTGCTATCCCATGATCCGGTAAAGTGTATCCTTGTTTTTCGAGATTCTCCGGCTAGTTTACCGACATAATACGGAGCCTTACCCTTCAATGTTTGCCGATCTGTTCTTCCTTCCAGCGTAATGACGAGATTAGATTCTTTTATTTTTTGGGGAAGCTCAAAAAGCTCAGACAACACCTCTACTGCGTTTAATACCTTTCCATGAAGAAAGGTAACCAGACCAAAACCTAAGCCCCCAGCTGCTCCAGCGCCTGGTATATTGGCAAGGTTAGTCTCATTTAACCCGTTTAGCACTCCTGACAGATGATCGCTGCCTTCCTCTAATACATTGATAGCTAATTCATCTGCACCTTTTTGAACTGCATAAACATGTGCGGCACCTTGTTCTCCCAACAAAGGGTTGGTCACATCTGACATTCCAAAAAAATGAACAGCACTTATTTTATTCAATTCAGAAAGATCAACACGTACGATTTTTCCTAGATTCTTTCCTATAGGATCTATTTCCCTATTATCGACATCATAAAATTTCGCTCCAAGTGCCATGGCCATGCCACAACCCAAATCGTGTGTAGCGCTACCTCCCATTCCTAAAAAAATCTTATGTGCACCCTGGCGGATAGCACAACTGATCAATTGTCCCGTGCCATAGGTAGATGTGTAAAGAGGATTTCTCTCCTCAACAGACAAGCGTTCCAATCCGGAAGCCTGCGCCATCTCAATAAAAAAAACACCGTCTTCCAGTTTTAATAATTCGGCATCTACCGTTCTCTTCAACGGATCAAAGACAGGTGCTGCAATACGTTGTCCCAAACCTGCATAGGACAAGACATCAATCAATCCTTCGCCTCCGTCTGAAAATGGACAACATTCCACTTCTGCATCCGGATATACTTCCAAAATGGCATCCTTCATGATGAGTGCTGCTTCCCTCGCGGAAAGCGCGTCCTTCATAGAGTCTGGGACGACAAGGACTTTCATTTGCTGTTCTTTTCCCAATATTTATAAGCGGGCATTTCCCATCTGTTTTTCCTGAGCTTACGAAATGCTTTAGGGAACCAATGCATTGTATCGTAAATCCTTTTCGGTTCTCCCAATACTGCGGGTGAGATGTAATCAATTTCGCTCATTAGTTTTTCCAAACTTGCCGATTGATGGTGATAAAAAAAATCTTTCAGTACACTTCTAAATTCTTTGAAACTCCAGTAATGAAAAAGATACGACGTACTGTTAAACACGGTGCCTTCTTTGGAAAGATATAGTGAAAAACCAAACTGCTCTGCAATGTGTTTTTGATAAAGTTTGTAAAAGCTATCTGTAAAACACAATACTTTAGTCAATACATATTTTTTAGAACTGCTGAATCCTAACACACCAGCATTCCAAACTCCACTGTTAACAGGTACTTCAAAGCCTTTGGAAGACAATTGTTGTTGATGAGCTTTGATGAATTTACCCATTCTGCGAATCAAAGGGAACGTACTTTCATTCAATCTTCCTTCAAATTCATGCATGATCATTGTACCATTACTGATTTGCCCAAACAAATCATGAACCGGTTTCAGAAAATAAATATCCGAATCAAGATACAGGATCGCATCTTCATCTGCTGTTGTAGCCGTAAAGTTGAGGAGTGTTTCTATCTTCACACGGTGCACAAAATCGATGTCTCCTCGCCATTGCTTGATTTGAGCGGCATCAATAAGTCTGCAGGTGATTCTATCTTTACCCAACACCGATTCAAAATGGGTTGGGCGATCGGTATAAATAACCAACTTAATGTCACGCTCTTCCAGTCCATGTATGTTGTAAAAAGACAACATAGAATATAAGGCTTCATTTAAAATATCCTCACTTCCATACGCCTGATATACGATGTATTTCTTTCCCATTTGACTAAAATTTATTCACTAACCCATTGAAACGATAATCTCCTTTAAATTAAAAAGATTAAATTAACATCTCAATCAATATGATCTTTTTCAAAGCAGATGGAATATAGAAAATTAGGCAAAACCGGATTAAAAGTAAGTGCATTGAGTTTAGGTTCATGGCTTACATTTGGCAATCAGATCTCTGATGATACAGCTAAAGAACTGATGTATGCTGCTTATGATCACGGAATAAACTTTTTCGACAACGCTGAAGGCTATGCTAAGGGCCAATCCGAAATAGTGATGGGAAAGATCCTTAAAGACTCCAAATGGGAAAGAGATAGTTTTGTCGTATCGAGCAAAGTTTTTTTTGGTGCAGGAGGAACAAAGCCTAACCAGCTTGGTTTAAGCCGCAAAAGAATTACAGAAGCTTGTCATGCTGCACTCAATCGTTTACAGGTAGATCACCTTGATTTGTATTTTTGTCACAGACACGATCCCGAAGCTCCTGTAGAAGAAACCGTGTGGAGCATGCACAACCTCATTCAACAAGGTAAGATTTTATATTGGGGGACATCAGAATGGTCGGCACAACAAATCACGGAGGCTCATCTCATTGCCAGACAAAATCATTTGATTGGACCTGTTGTAGAACAACCACAATACAACATGTTTCACCGATACCGGGTAGAGCTGGAGTATACAGAGTTATACGCAGGTCTTGGATTAGGAACCACCATCTGGTCTCCGTTGGCTTCTGGTCTGCTGACTGGGAAATATTCAAAAGGAATACCCGAAGATGCCCGACTGAAAATGGATAACCTGAACTGGTTGAAAGAACTTGCATTGACAGAAGAAAAACTCACGAAGGTAAAACAACTGCAAAGCATAGCAGATGACCTGGGCATAAGTCTTGCACAACTAAGCATCGCCTGGTGTTTATTGAATCAACATGTAAGCACGGTCATACTTGGCGCTTCAAAGGTTCCGCAATTTACAGAGAACCTTAAAGCCATTGAATTGCAATCGTTGATTACACACGAAGTGAAAGAAGAGATTGAGCAAATATTAAATAATAAACCTTCTTTACTTATTTTCTAAAAATCGATCATGGTATGTGGAAGAGCTTTCTTTAGTTTTTCTACATCTCCTCTTCCTACTTTTGTACCTTTGAGGTTCAGCAACCGCAGGCTCTTCATGCTTTCGAGGTGTACTGGAAGAGAAGTGATTTTATCGTTGAATTCTAAATCCACCATGGAAAGATCCGGAAGACTCGCCAGACACGGCTGGAAATGACTGATGCCATTGTGGCCAAGGTATAAATAATGCAGAGAAGTCAGTTGACAGATCTCAGCTGGAATAACATTGATGTTATTGTGACTCACATTGAGTGTGTTCAATTCTTTCAAACTAAATACAGACAAGGAGATTTGTGAAATTTTATTGTAGGACACATTCAGTCGATACAAAGATTTTAACTCACTGATCCTGTCCGAAATTTCTGTTAATTGGTTTCCATAAATATTTAAGATTTTTAAACCAGGCATGCTGAATAATTCTGCTGGTAAAATGGAGAAAATATTTTCTCCCAGATTCAAATCGTGTAAGTGCACCAACTGGGAGAAAAAAGGAGGAAGTACAGCTATTGAATTTCCTTTCAGACTTAATACTTCTATGTTACTGAATTGAGCAATTAGATCGGGAACATGATCATAACTTTGATGCTCCAGTATTAACACTTTTACTTCCAACGGTTTTTTCTTTGCATCTTCCATGGTATAAAAAACTCCTTCTCCTGTGTCGTTGATTTCATTTTGAGCACAGGCAATTTTTATACTTAGAAAAAAGCAACAAATAACAACTAGCTTATTCATAATGATGCGATGATTTAACTACTTCAACGAAAAGATTTTTCTGCGGTTGTCTATCGTGCAAAACATTCTCCTATTTCTAAACTCCATACGATACAGGGCACAACATTGATTGTTCAATTATCAAATAATATAAAAAGAAACGGGCTTCTGATGTATCATCAGAAGCCCGTTTCTTAAAAAAACTATTTATATTTTAGTATTTCATCAATTTGATGGTCTTAATGTCCTCACCTGACTTCGCTCTGATTAAATAAACACCATATGCGAGATTATCCAATGAGAATGTATACGTATCTGAAACTACTGATTCATTGTCTAACAAGATCATTACTTCAGTTCCTAATACATCATACACTGCAAGGTTAAGTTTGCTACCAGCATTTTTCACATTCACATCAACTGTAATAGTAGATGATGCAGGGTTAGGATATACTTTCAATCCATAAGCTGCCAAATCCAATCCATCTTCTATTCCTGTTGCAGGAGAAACTATAACTGTCAATGTTGTCGGGAAGCTCGTACCACAAGATCCTGAACTGGCTGTCACTTCAATGTCGCCAGTCGTTGCTGTTATGGCATAGTCCACAGTAATCGTATTGGTACCCTGACCCGTGGCAATCGTTC